>JAGUYV010000452.1 GCA_020061125.1 bacterium
CGCCACGCGCGCGGCCTGCCCGCCGGAAAGTTCCGAGACGTTCCTCGACAAATCCACGCTCCCGAGTCCCAGCGCGTTCATGCCCTCACGCAGAGCATCGCGATCAGGAGGCATTTGCCGGGCGCGCACCCTGAATGACCAGGGCAGCATCAGGTTGGCGAACACATCGCCGTCTACAAGTTTCGGGGTCTGGGGATACAGGGCAACGCGGCTGCGCCACTGGCAGGCTCTGAAATCCGATGCCGGAACGCCGTTCAGAAACAGGTCTCCGGAATCAGCGGCGCGCATGCGCGCCAGCGCCCACAGCAGCGTTGATTTGCCAGCGCCAGATGGTCCCGTGACCACACAGATATCCCCGGCGTACAGGTCCAGATTCACGCTGTCGAGCACGCGCAGGCGCGCTCCATCCGAGTCCGTTTCATAGCAAAGGTTTCTCGCCGCCAGCAGCGGCGTTTCCCGGTGTTCCGTCATTGTGTCCGCCGCGTTTCGGGCTGTGCGCCCGATCTCATTAAATCATAACGCGGTCATTCGGGAATGATTCGATGGACGGCAAAATCATGGCTGCGGCGTTTTTTTAACTGTTATCCTGTACAGCGTTGCGGTACGGTGATAAAATGGGGCCTGATGGCGGCAAGAACGGAGGCCTGGCAATGGAATTCGGAAAATCGCGATATTACGAAATAAGAGAAAAGTTGCTATTCGTTTCCGAGGCAAGGCCCGAAGCATACATGACCCGCAAGTATGTCCCCATTCCGGAGCGGCTGGTGCGCTGCATCTGGTACGATCAGAGATTCAACAAGAATAAGCTGTTCACCATGGACGGCCTGCCCGTGAAGGTGTTTTCGCAGGGCGAGTGGAATATGACCGGCGGGCCGGATTTCCTTGAAGCCATGGTGCAGATCGGAGATGCGGATCCCGTAAAAGCGCCCGTGGAAATTCATGTGCGAAGCAGCGACTGGCACAGGCACGGGCATCATGCCAACAGCGAATTCCGGGATGTGGCGCTAAATATATCCATGTGGCACGACGACCCGTGCGCAGTCGTATACAACGATTTGAACGAGCCTATCGCGCAGGTGGAATTGTGCGGCGCCATTGATGAAGAACTCCTCGATGTGGCGTCGGAAATAGACATGGAGAATTATCCGTTCGCAAGCAGCAGCCGCGTGGGGTTTTGCCACAAAGCCATGACAGGGCGCGAGGCCAACGCCGCGTTCGTGCTGGAACTTGCGGGCCAGGAGCGGCTCCTCGGCAAAGCGCGGCGATACTGGCGCGAGCTGCTCCGCCGCCCGTTTGCGGATGTCATGTACCGGGCCGTGATGGAAAGCATGGGGTACCGGCCGAACAAGCAGGCGTTCCGCCGCCTGGCCGCGTGCGTGCCTGTGGATGTTGTGCGAAGCCTGGAGCGGGACGCTGCTCCCGAGCAGAGCGCCATTATCCTCGAAGCCCTGCTCTTTGGCGCGTCCGGTCTGTTTTCCAATGTGCCCGTGGATGCGTTCGACCGCGAAACCGCGGACTACTGCCAGGCCCTGGCCGCGAACTGGGCCGCACACGAGAACAGCCTTGCCGGTCCGTTTCTGCACAAAAAGGATTGGACGCACCGGGGCGTGCGGCCCGCGAATTTTCCCTTGCGGCGCATGGCCGCGGCCGCGCATCTTTGGGCGCGCCTGGGCGTGCGCGGCATGGAGCGCCGCATAATCGCCCTGGGCGAACAGATCAAACAGGAACGAGACCCCGAGGCGCACCGGAAAATCCTGTCGTCACTGGTGGAAGACCTGCACCAGCCCGCGGAGGGCTACTGGAAGCATCGCATCAGCCCCGGGGGCGCGGCCACGGAATCCGCACCGTCGCTTATCGGCAAATCCCATGCTCTGTCCATGGCCTTGAATGTCATATTGCCCCTGCTGGTATGCCGCGCGGGCCGTCAGGGCGACGCGGAGCTGCGCGAGGCCGCCTTGCATTTCTTCGGCAGCGCGCCGCGCCTGGACCAGCACCAGATTACGCGCATCATGCGCTACCGGTTGTTCGGCGATGTGAACGGCGGCAGGGAGTTGCTGCGCCGCGAAATCATCCAGCAGGGTCTGATTCAGGTGTTCTTCGATTTCTGCGATGAGAATGTGCGGGATTGCGCGCGGTGCCGGTTTCCGGAACTGTTGCGCCTTGGCCCGGAATTGCCGCTCGGGGGCGGAGCGCCGGACTGAACAAGAACGCCCCGGCCTTTTGAGGGGCCGGGGCGCTGTTCGTTTGGGTGAAAACCGGTTGTTTCAGGCGTCAGGCTTCGAGGTCCACATTCTGGCCGATGCCCACGGATGCATAAAGAAGCTGCATCATAAGTTCGGCGTCGCCCTTGATGGTGTCAAGGGCTTTTTTGGCCACGGCCATGGACACATCGCTCTGCACCTGCGCGGCTTTCATCTGAACGATGGCTGATGCCGCCTGGTCCACGTTCATGCTCGTCACCTGTCTTCCCCAAAATATGGTTCATGCATTGTATCGGCAAAAAACGCGGCGAACTTGAGGCCCCGGAGCATATAATATTTTCAGAGTTCGGTTCTTGTGATATGATACACAGGCAAAGAACGGAAAACGGCGCGGGCGGGCAGGCGCCCGCATTACTGGAGGAAGCATGGGCGGTGAAAAAATTCGAGTGGTGATCGCCAAACCGGGCCTGGACGGGCACGACCGGGGCGCCAAGGTTGTGGCGCGCGCGCTGCGCGACGCGGGCATGGAGGTCATTTACCTGGGGCTGCACCAGACCGCGGAAAATATCGTGAACGCCGCCATCCAGGAAGACGCGGACATCATCGGTTTAAGTTCCCTGGCCGGCGCGCACATGACGCATTTCCCGCGCGTGCTCGATCTCCTCAAGCAGAACAACGCCGCGGACATCAAGGTGTTCGGCGGCGGCATCATCCCCGACGAGGACCGCGATCAATTGCTCGAACAGGGCGTGGCCATGCTTTTCGGCCCGGGCACGGACACCGAGCATATTGTGGATGAAGTGCGCCGCATGGCCGCGGAACGCAATTAACACTCACCGGACTCCACGGCAATGGCGCACGACACACACACACCCGGCGGATACCGCATACCGGACATATTCATAGCGCGCGACGGCGTCTGGTTCTGCGACGGGCGAGAAGTGGTTCATGAAAAAATCTTCCGCCTGTTCAACGACAGCCTGCACCGTGACGGCGGCGATTATTACATCGAGGTCAGCGGGCAGCGCTGTCCCGTGCGCGTGGAACGCGCGCCGTTCGTGGTGCGAAACCTTTACCCCGAGAACACGGATCTGGGCCGCGACCTGATCTGGCTCGTGCTTAACAGCGGCTGGGCCGAGGCCCTGCGCCCGGAAACCCTGCGGCGTGAAACGGGCGATGAGCTTTTCTGCACTCTGGAAAACGGGCTGGACGCGGCCTTGAACAGGCACGCGGCGGCTCAACTCTGGCAGTTCCTGGAGCAGGACGAGTCCGGCGCATTCTTCATTTCTCTTAACGGAATCAAATACTCGCTGTAATGGATGAGCAATCAGCCGGAGAAATACCGGCGCTGCAATCTGCGAAATAAAAAATCCCCGTTGCGGGGATTTCGTTTTCCATGCTTAACAGTGCCCTTGCAGGCCGGGATCGGTTCAATTCTGACTCGATGCTCCGTTATTTGCCTTTGGGCCGGGGTTTGGGGGCCGGGCGCCAGTCCATATGTGTTGCCTCCACTGTGTTTTCAATTTCTGCATTCATTTTACGCCATGCAACAGCATTTGTCAAAATGATAAAAAAGCCGGATTATTGAAAAAGTCTGTTATGGGAAAGTCATTCCCATTTCTTTGAAGTCACGCTGCCGGACGCAGAGTCGTATTCGTACAACAAGCCGTCAACGCAATAGCCGGAGATTACGAATTCGGTGTCGTTCATAAATTCCAGATAAGGGAATCCGTCCTCGACCCACAGGTTTTTGTCCGTGATCATGTTCTGCACGCCGGGTTGTTCTTGAGCCAGATCTTCGATGGTGTCCAGCGGTTGGTTCATGGAAATCCTGACTCTGGCGGTGGTTCCCAGGGCGTTGATAATGGTGTTGCATTTTGCGCCCAGAGCTTTCTGCTTGGACCCCTGCGCTTTTTTTGCGCCGCCGAGTACGCCTGCCTGTCGCATGATGAGAAAACCCACGGCGATCATAATGGCCATGGCCGCGAGCAGCCCGATCATGGACATGCCGCGCTGGCTGCGGATTCGCAAAAACATGGTCGCCTCCATCGCGCCGGCCGGATCATGCGCCGGGCATGGTGTTCAGCCGGTCCCGGTAATACGCCTCAATGGCTTCTAGATTGTTCCAGCCGTATCCGGCTATCAGGTTCCGGACATTGATGGCGAACAGCTCCTGAAGGGGCGTGATGCGGACATACGGATCATACGGCTCTCCGGCTGTCTGGTCTGGTGTGTCGTCGAGGCCGATGACTTCATTGAGATACTGAAGAAGATCCTTCTGGAGCGCGGTGTATTCCGCGGAAGCGGGCAGAGCGGATTGCGCGCCCTGCCCTGCCACGCTTTTGGTGATGCCCGCAGTGGCGAGGTCCACGGCGAATGTGCGCTCGGCGCTGCCGTCGTTGCGCACATTCACAGTGATGGCGTTGCCGTCTCTTGTTATGGAGGTGTAGCGGTCAAAGCCCTGGCTGTCCGGATCATAAGTTATGAATCGCTGAATGGCGTTCTGCGAGGGATCGAGAAGAGCGATTGTGGCGTCGTATGCGCCGCTGCCGGTGAAGTATTTCATGTATTGCAGCGCCAGGAGGTAAGCGATGCCGCCCGTAACCGCGCCGTCGGAGCTGTACAGTTCCGAGTATTTCATGCCCCCGGCGTCCCGCCACAATCGGATGGTTCCGTTGTCGCGAATGTACAGATCCCCGTTGTTTTCGCCGGTATAGAAGCGGAAGAACCGGTCGCCGTCTTCCATGCACTCGCGGTTGCATTCCACATGAATCCGAGTCTCGGTGTAATCGCCATGATCGTCCGTTCCGGATGTGGTCGTGATTTTGTTGTAATGCTTCTCCTTAGCGTCCAGAGATCCGAAAATGGAGAATTCTCGCAGAGACAGGGATTGCGCAAGTTTCAGCCCGTAGGGGCTGGCGTGTTCGAGGGTTGCGCACACCTTCTGCTGTACGGCGTTGTTCCACGAGGGCAGGGGCTGGTCCAGATTGCCTCCCGTGTAAACGGCGAGGCTGCTGCCGTCCAGTCCAGTGCCCGCATAGCTCAAGCACAGGGTTGCGCCGCCGTTGGCGAATTGAATGCCGTCAGGCTGTATGTCCACCACGGTTCCTGCGATTCCTCCGGGCCTGCCGGACACATAGAATTTTTCATACAGGGTCACGATTTGCGTGGCGGCCAGGGATGCGGTGAGGCTTGCCGATGCGCTTGAGAGTGTGGCGCCGTACGGCCCCACGGTCGCGGATGCCGCGGGACGCAGCACACAACCCGCGCCGCAAGAGGCCGCAGCCGTGTTTGCGGATGATGCGGCTGTGCCCCCGCCGCCACCCCCGCCGCAGCCGGACAGCATAGCAAAGCCGATCAGCAACAGAGCCGCCCATGCCAGGGGTTTGTTCAATCGATACCGCCGGTTGTGAGGTGTGTGCGTCATGCGTTTTCCAAATCTTCTAATAATGTTCAAACGCGCGCCCGGCGCGCAGCCGTCAGTGCGGGGCCAGTTCGGTGACCAGAAGGAGATTCTGAACCATGGAATCCAGGCGGCCCGCAGTGCGCGGGTCCAGAGGCATGCCCGCGATTTTCGAGGCCGCTGTCTGGAAGAATGGGAAAAAGTCGTCCTCTTTGAGATTGATAAGTTCGGGTTCGCCTTTGATGCGCGCCTTGCGCGCGGCGTAATCCACGGCGTCGTGGTAGGTTCCGATCCGGTCCACCAGCTTGATCTGTTTGGCCTGCTCGCCGGTGAAGATCATGCCCGTGGCGTACTCGCGGATGTCGCGTTCCTTGACGCCCCGGCCCGCGGCCACATCGCGGATGAACTGCGCGTGGATGTTGTCCACGGATTCCTGCAGCAAAGCGCGCTCTTCCTCGGAAATGGGGCGGAACGGTGAGCCGATATCCTTGTGCTTGCCGGCCTTGATGGTCATGTCCTCCACGCCGTATTCTTTCATGAGGCCGTACCAGTTGAGTGTGCCCATGCGCACGCCGATGCTGCCGGTGAGGGTGGACGGATTGGCGAACACGGTTTCACCCGCGGCGGCGATGTAATACCCGCCCGAGGCGGCCACATCGCCCATGGACACCACGATGGGCTTGCCTTTCCCGCGCATGGCCATGACCTGGCTGTAGATTTCATACGATCCTGCGGGACTGCCGCCGGGGCTGTTGACATGCAGCAGAATGGCCTTGATGCTTTTGTCTTCCATACCCTTTTTCAAGGCTCGCACGATGGAGTCGGATCCGGTCGTGCTTTCCGAGAACGGGCCGCCCGTGCTGCCGCCGCTGTGGATCACGCCCGAGATCTCGACCACTCCGATCTTGCCGCCCTTTTTGATTTTCGTGCCTTTGAGAAACGCGGACTGCACGAGCACGATAAACACCAGGAGCATGAAAAAGCAGAGCACGATGACTCCGCAGCCGAGGAACAGGTGTTTGGGTTTCATTGGTGTCGCCCCTTTCGGGTCTGTGGTGCAAATTGCGGAATCAGGCCGCGCCCGCGATGCGCGCGCCGCATGCGGCGCAGCGCATTCCTTGTTTGAGGCCGGACAGATCGGTCCTGTATCCTGATCGCGCGATAACGGTCGTGCCGCATTCCGGGCAAAGCGTGCGGCTGTGCGAGTCGTCGCTCATATTGCCCAGATACACATAATTCAGATGTTTTTTCGCAATGCCGTGCGCGCGCTCCATGGTGGCCGGAGGCGTGGCGGCGCGCTCCATCTGGAAATTGGGAAAGTAGCGCGACAGGTGCAGGGGGATGTCCGGGGAAACGGACGCGAGCCACGACGCAGCTTCCTCGATTTCTTCATCGCTGTCATTCAGGCCCGGAACAATGAGCGTGGTGATTTCCACCCAGATCCCGGCTTTCACGGCGGCGGCTATGGTGTTTTTCACAGGCTCCAGCCGCGCTCCGCAATAAGTTTTGTAGAAATCATCCGAAAAGCTCTTGAGGTCTATGTTCAATGCTGTGACATGCGGCGCAAGCTCCGCGAACGGCTCGGGATTGATGAACCCGTTGGAAACAAGCACGGTTGCAAACCCCTCGGATTTCAGGAGCGGAGCGCAATCACGGATGAACTCGAACCAGATCATCGGCTCGTTGTAGGTGAAGGCCACACCGGTGTTGTCCGGGCCGCAGTTCCGCGCTTCGCGCACCAGTTGCTCGGGCGTTATGGCGCGCGTGGCCGCATTGGCCTGGGAGATGCTCCAGTTCTGGCAGAACGAGCAGCGCAGATTGCATCCGAAGCCGCCGATGGAAAGAATCGCGGTTCCCGGATGGAAGTGGTAGAGGGGTTTCTTTTCGATGGGGTCCACGGCCAGAGATGTGAAACGGCCGTAATTGATGAGCCGCAGTTTGCGGCCTTCGAGGGTGCGCGTGCGGCATTTGCCGGTTTTGCCCTGTGTGATGATGCATGCCTGCGGACAGAGCCGGCAACCTGCGTCTCCGTTATCAAGGATTTTGTAATGCGCGGCTTCCACGCCGGTGTGGTCCATCAGGCATCGTCCTCTGATGCATCGCCGATCTGCGCCATGGCCGCGCTGTACGGCTGGCGCGAACTGTCCAGTGTGTCGCGCACATCTTCGCGCGAGCGCGCCAGCAGGGTGGCCGACGATATGCGCGTTATGAAGGTTTTGCTGTCTGTGAGGATGATTGTGGATTCCTTGCCCTCGGAGATGTCTTCGATGTTCCCGCGCTGGCGGATTTCGTTCAGAAACCGGCGTCCCTTGGTGTCTTCCTGTAACGAGGCCACATTGAAAATGCCGATTATTTCGCTGCTTCTAAGCAATACATTGTTGCCGATGTGCAGAAACATGAGACGCCCTCCCTGCGGGTCGCGGCCGTGCGGTGAACTTATGTGCAATTATAGCGGATGCCGCGCCGGGGGCAAAGCCGGAGCGGTCCTCTCCGGCGGCCCGTGCCGGCTTACGCCGCGCCGATAAGTTCCACGATTCTGCGCGCTGCGTCCATGCCGCTTTCCTCGAAGGTGTAGCCAGCCTGTTCGAGCAGGGCGCGGCCTTCGCTCTCGTTGGTGCCCTTGAGCCGGATGACAAGGGGCACTCTGATTTCAAACCGGCCCGCAGCCTCAATGATGCCTTTGGCCACTTCGTCGCAACGGGTGATGCCCCCGAATACATTAATGAGGATTCCTTTGACATTGGGATCCTTGAGGAGGATGGACAGGGAATTTGCGACCACATCCGCGCGCGCGCCGCCTCCGATGTCCAGAAAGTTGGCGGGCTTGCGGCCCGCGGCCGCTGCCATGTCCAGCGTGGCCATGACCAGGCCCGCGCCATTGCCGATGACGCCGACTTCGCCAGTCAGGCGGACATACGCCAGCCCCAGGCCGTGCGCCTCGGCTTCGAGCGCGTCCACTTCGCTCTCTTCCTTGAATGCGTCCAGTTCCTTGTGCCGGAACAGCGCGTTGTCGTCAAAGTCAATCTTGGCGTCAATGGCCATAAACGCGCCGTCCTTTGTGCGCACCAGCGGATTGATTTCCGCAAGCTGCGCGTCCATGTCCAGATAACACTTGCAGAGCTTTGCGAGTATCGGGGAAATGCCCTTGATCTCGTCCGCGTCGAACCCGCCCGAATACAGGGCTTTTCGAATCACGAACGGCTCCGGGCCGATAAGCGGATCAATGGGCGCGCGTCCGATTTTTTCCGGGGTCTGCGCGGCCACCTGCTCGATGTCCACGCCGCCCTCGCGGCTCACCAGTATCATGGGCATGCGACTCTCGCGATCCAGGGTCACGCCCAGGTAGTACTCGTGTTCGATGTCCACGGCGCGCACCACGGCTACTTTTTTAACGGGCAGGCCCTTGATCTCCATGCCCAGAATGTTTCCCGCAACGCCGCTGGCGTCCGCCGGGTTTTGAACCACTTTCACGCCCCCGGCCTTGCCGCGGCCACCCGCATGCACCTGCGCTTTGATTACCACCGGAGAATTGATTTTCATGGCCAGCGCACCGGCCTCGTCCGCTGTCTCCGCCACATAACCTTCAGAGACGGGAATGCCGAACTGTTTGAAAATCTCCCGGCCCTGGTATTCGTGAACTTTCATCTGCGCCGTCTCCCATGCTGTTTATTGAATAAAAACTATAACACAGGCCGCGCGCGCACACAAAGAGGCGCAAGCCGCCGCAATGCCGTAGTATAATTCCGGATGAGTGAATACATATTTGGGAGTCGTGCCATGATCAAAAGAAATGTCGATCGGTTCGCGGCGGCGTGCCTGCTTGCGGTGTGCGTGCTGTGCCGCGCCGTTCAAGCTGCGCCGCCGCTTGCGGAAAACGGCTCGAGCCAGTATGAGATCGTGCTGCCCGCGGACGCCATTGCTTCGGAGCGCTATGCCGCGGAAGAACTGCAATACTTCTTGAAGCAGATTTCCGGCGCGGAACTGCGCATCGTCGAGGAATCCGCGGCGTCGGGCGGTCCGGCTGTTCATCTTGGATTCACGGTCAAGGCGTTGATTACGCCGTCGGCGAAAACGCGCCCCGCCCCCGGCGCTGAAGAATTCGTCATGTTTCCAGATCCCGAAGCGGCGGAATTTTTCATCACAGGCGGCCGCCCCCGCGGAGTTCTTTACGGCGTATACGCCTTTCTCGAAGATCACCTGGGCTGCCGCTGGTATGCGCCCGGCGTAAGCCGCATCCCGCGCATGGACACCATTCCGTTCCCAGAGATCCGCATGGCGCAAGCCCCCGCGTTCGAGTACCGCGAGCCGTTCTTTTACCACGCCTTCGACGCGGACTGGGCCGCGCGCAACAGGGTCAACGGCTCGACCCCTAAGCTCACGGACAGGCACGGAGGCAAAGTCACCTATTCGCATTTCGTGCATACCTTCAACGAACTTGTGCCCCCGGCGCAGTATTTCGACGCGCACCCCGAATACTTCACGCACATCACGGACCCGAATGTCAAAGATAAAACGCAACTGTGCGTGACCAATCCCGAGGTTCTCGACATCTCGAAGCAGCGGGTCATGCAGTGGATGGACGACGCCCCGCACGCCACGATCTTCTCGGTTTCGCAGAACGACAACATCAACTACTGCCTGCGGGAAGGCGATGCAGCGCTGGAAAAAGAGGAAGGCTCCCCCGCGGGGCCTTTGCTTCACTTCGTGAACGCCATTGCGGATTATATCGCCGAGAAGCATCCCAGCAAATTTGTGGACACGCTCGCTTACCAATACACCGAAACCGCGCCCCGAACCGTGCGGCCCAGGGACAATGTTATTATCCGGCTGTGCCACATGGCCCCGTCATGCGACACGCACCCGCTCGACAAATGCTTCTGGAACGCCGCGTACATGAAGAACCTGCGCGCGTGGACGGACATCAGCAAGCATGTTTTCGTGTGGCATTACGTCACGAATTTCAATCACTATCTGATGCCGTTCCCGGATGTTCGTGCCGTGGTTCGCGACATTCCCACTTATCACAAATACGGCGTGGACGGCATCTTCGCGCAGGGCAGTTACCAGGGGCACGGCGGCAACTTTGCGGAGCTGAAAGCCTGGCTCATCGCAAAGCTGCTGTGGAACCCGGATGCGGATGCCAAAGCGCTCATTGAGGAATTCTTTCGCGGGTATTACGGTCCGGCCGCGGCGCCCATGCTCGATTACTTCCACGCGCTGCACAAAACCGTGCAGGACCCGAATGCGCATGCGCATCTGTACACGGCGCCGGACAAAACCTTTCTGCCGCGCGAAACTCTGGTTTTTGCAGATGAGTGTTTCGACAAAGCCGAAGCCCTGGCCTCGGGCGATGATGCGCTCCTTGCGAGAATCCGGCGCGATCGCCTGGGCCTGACATATCTTAAACTTGTGGCCCCCCATCTCTATGGCTGGACCCGTGAGGATCTCAAACCGGGAAGCGCGCAGGACCAACAGGCGCGGCTTGAACGGTTTGCACGCGATCTCGAGACCCTTGGCGTCACGCGCCTCGACGAATGGCATTCCCGTGAGGAATCGTTGCAAAAAATCCGCGAAATCACAGCGGCACAGACATCGGGTGACTGAATGATGGTGTCATGAGCGTTGCTGACGGGAACACAATGCGCGCCTTTGCCATTTCTTTTTTCAGAATAAATGCACAACGGGGAGGCAACGGCGATGAGCAACATTCTCGATAAATTTCATTACGGCATATATGTGATGGGAGTTCAGAGCGGCGGGGAAATCAGCGCCATGGTAGCCTCGTGGGTCACGCAGGTGTCCGGGGATCCCGAGATGGTCGGCGTGGCCGTGAAAAAGGGGCGACACACGCTTCAGTTGCTCGACACGGGCAAGAAGTTCACCCTTGCGCTCCTTGGCCAGGATCAGTCGGACATCATGGATCGTTTCAAGGGCGCCAAGGAAATTGCTGACGGGAAAATCAATGGCGTGCCGTACAAACTTGCGGACAACGGAGCGCCCGTGCCCGAGCAATGCGTTGGGTACATTGAATTGACGCTGGAAGGCCGGCTCACGCTCGGCAACCACATTTTCTGCATGGGCCGGGTTACGGGCAAGCACACGGTCAACGATGGCCGGGGCCTGTGCGTCGCCGATTTGGTCGGTCATGTCTACAGGGGAAAATAGGCCTTCATCCGCTGAAGTTTTTTTGTTTCAGTCAGCGGAATCACTATTGCTTCAGAGATAATTCCGCAGCCTGTTTTTGTTTGAGCGCCTGTTTGAGAAATCGCGCGGTGTGAGATTTTTTGTTCTGGGCCACTTTTTCGGGCGGTCCCTGGGCCACGATTTCTCCGCCTCGTTCCCCTCCCTCGGGTCCGAGATCAATAATCCAGTCCGCTGCTTTGACGACATCCATATTGTGCTCGATGACCACCACGGTGCTTCCGCGATCCACGAGTCTGTTGATGACATTCAGCAGTTTCCCGATGTCAGAAAAATGCAGGCCGGTGGTCGGTTCATCCAGCAGATAGAGCGTGCTTTTGCGGCTGGCGATTTTTAGTTCAGAGGCGAGCTTGATACGCTGCGCCTCGCCTGCGGACAGGGACGGGCCGGGCTGCCCGAGCCGCAGATACCCCAGGCCGATATCGTTGATGATTTCCAGGAATTTTCTAATTTTCGGCACATTCTCGAAAAGATCGAGCGCTTCTTCAGCAGCCATGTCCAGCACGCCCGCGATGCTTTTGCCCTTGAAAGTGACTTCGAGCGTTTCACGATTGAAGCGGAGTCCGTTGCACACCGGGCAGGTCACGCTCACATCCGGCAGAAAGTGCATCTCGATGCGCGTGTCGCCGTTGCCCTCGCAATTTTCGCACCGCCCGCCGGGCACATTGTAGCTGAACCGGCCGGGCGAATACCCGCGCGCCCGCGATTCGGGGAGCTGCGCGAACAGGTTCCGGATTTCGGTGAAAACGCCGGTGTAAGTGGCGGGCGTTGAGCGCGATGTTTTGCCGATTGGAGATGCATCCACCATTAAGGCGCGATCCACGCCTCCGGCGTCAAGAGTGCCAAAAAGCAGGGGCGGCTCGTGGTTCTGGCCAAGGGATTTGAGAAGCGCGGGGTGCAGGGTGTCGAGGATGAGGCTGCTTTTCCCGGAGCCGCTGACCCCGGTGACACAGGTGAACGCGCCGAGCGGAATTTCCAGATCCACATTTTTGAGATTGTTGCCGCGCGCGCCGCGCAGTGTAAGGAACGCGCCGTTGGGCGCGCGCCGGGTTTGCGGCATGGGCACGGATTTCGCACCGCTCAAATACTGGCCCGTGAGCGATTCCCCGCTTTTCTTGATTTGCGCCAGGGTTCCCTGGGCCACAACATGCCCGCCCAGGCTCCCGGCGCGCGGTCCCATGTCCACAATGTGATCCGCGCGGGACATGGTCAATTCGTCGTGCTCGATCACAATCACGGAGTTGCCGAGGTCGCGCAGCCGGCACAGGGTGTCAAGCAGTCGCGAGCAGTCCCGCGGGTGCAGACCCACGGACGGCTCATCCAGCACATAGGTCACGCCGGAAAGATAAGAGCCGATCTGCGCGGCAAGGCGCACGCGCTGGTATTCGCCGCCGGACAGGGACCCGGCGTGGCGGTCCAGAGTCAGATAGGACAGCCCCACCTCATCCAGAAACCGCAGGCGCTTGAGAACTTCATCAAGCAGCCCGCCGCCGATCTGTTTTTCCCGATCCGTCAATTTGAGTCCTGACAGGAATTCCATGGTCTGCATCACGGGAGCGGAAGCCAGGTCGAAGATGCCCCTGTCCCGCAGCTTCACGCTCAAGGCCTCGGGCTTGAGCCGCCCGCCGCCGCAGGCCGGGCAAACGCGCTGCCTGCGATACGACGCCAGGCGCTCGCGCACGCGCTCACTCATGGTCGCATCCATCTTGTCCCGGAGCATGGCGCACACACCCCGGAACGGCGCGGTGGCGAATCGCCAGTGCCCCTGTCCGCCTTTATACCTGATCTGGTATTTGGTTTTTCCGGTACCGTACAGCAACTGTTCCTTTTGTTTGGGCGTCATGCGCGACAGAGGCGCGGACGCGGGGAACGCGATTTCCTCGAGCGCGGCTTCGATGAGCTTGAAGTCGTAGGATTTAGCGCCCCCCACGGGCGCGACTCCTCCCTCAATGAATGACAGCTCCGGATCCGGAATAATGGCTTCCTCGGCGAAATCGTCAACGACCCCGAGGCCGGAGCATGTGGCGCATGCGCCCTGCGGGCTGTTGAACGCGAACATGGGCGGCGAGAACCGGGGAAGGCCGCGCCCACAAACCGGGCACGCGCGCCGGGTACTGAACGACAAATCTTCCCGAGCGCCGTCCACGCTCACAATCACGGCGCCGTCGCCTTCGGAGGCGCACGTCCTGATGGATTCATCGAGGCGCGCGCGGGATTGCTGTTCGATCACGATGCCGCGGTCCACGACGATTTCGATGTCGTGCGCCTTGTACCGGGACATTTTTATGTCGTCGTCCACGGAGTGCAGCACGCCGTCCACGCGCACGCGGTTATATTTGCGCGCGATCTTTTCAATCAGATCCTTGTAAATGCCCTTGCGGCCCTGCACCACAGGGGCCAGCAGCGCCACGGCGCGTCCGGCCGCGGATTCGAACAGGGCGTCCGCGATTCGTTCCGGGGACATGCTCTGGATGGGGATCCCGTGCTCGGGGCAATGGGGCACGCCTACGGCCGTGTACAGCAGACGCAGATAGTCATAGATTTCCGTAACCGTGCCCACGGTGGAACGCGGGCTGGACGGCATGCCTTTCTGGTCCACGGAGATGGACGGGCTAAGACCCTCGATCAGATCCACATCCGCGCGTTCCATACCCGCCACGAACTGGCGCGTGAAAGAAGACAGGGTTTCGAAATAGCGGCGCTGGCCTTCGGCATAGATGGTGTCGAAGGCCAGCGATGTTTTGCCGGACCCGCTCACGCCCGTGAACACCACCAGGGCGTCGCGGGGAATGTCCACGCACACATTGCGCAGATTATGTTTGGCCGCGCCCATGACGCGGATGTGTTTCACGGCTTTCATATTCCTCCGTGGCCGAAGCATTTACGGTCCACGATAAATTATAAGAAAATAGCACAGATACAGACATGGCGTCCGATAGCTTTGGGACGATGTCCAAGCTGGAAAAGCCGGAAAAACAGAAAAACAAAACCGCCCCTGCCGTTGAGGCGGGGGCGGCTGTTTTTCCGGTTTGCGTTCTCTGTCGAAGCCTGGTTATTTGATGGTGACTTCGGTGTTGGAGAACACGAGCTGCTGGTAGTGCGAGCAGTTGAGCGGAATGGGCATGAAGGAATCAATGGAAGCGTTGGCTGCGGTGAGAACGATGATGCGGACCATGTTGCTGGGGTTTGCGTTAGAACACTCTGTGCATTTCACCGAATCTTTATTCGTTCGGCACTCGACGCATGCATCACTACTGCCCTCAATAGCGCTGCGCTTGATGCTGCCGATGAAGGTGTTGCCGTCCTGTTTGCCCGTGGGCTTGGCGGCGAACAGCAGGCCGTCCATGATGTTGCCGCTCATGAGTTTGCCGATGTCGAGGACCAGCATGCCGGTCTTCATGGCTTCGTCCACATCCGCCTGGCTGATGCCTTCGGGAAGGCTGCCGACCTGTCCGAGCAGGCCCTTAATCAGTTCCTGGCCTTCGGGTTCGCGGGCCAGCGGGAGGTTGACCCACAGCTTGCCCACCATGAGGCCTTCGCTCTGCTCGATGTCGGGGTTGGTCATTTTCACGCCGTAGAAGTGAATGTACGGGGGATTCAGAGTCCCGCCGTTGAACTTGCCCTGCACCTTGTAGCCCACATACACGCGCTCGTCATCGAACGCGGCCATGGTGTCGAGAATGTCCATGTCATCGGGAACGATGTCCACGGAGTTGTC
The DNA here is from genome assembly GCA_020061125.1 of bacterium. GTDB lineage: Bacteria > UBP15 > UBA6099 > UBA6099 > DSWB01 > DSWB01. Next base: position 15,524 of record JAGUYV010000452.1, read on the forward strand.
CATATCCGCGGTTCCGGGAATCATGGCGTCCACGGCGGCGGCGGCGTCCGCAACTTTGAACGCCTGTGTGGTGGTGTTGCCGAAGGTGTCGGCCGCGGAAACGGCCACGGTGACTTTGTCGCCGCTCTTGGCGGGGATTTTGCCCGTGCACTTGAGGCCTTCACAGGTGAGGTCCACGGACTTCTTGCCCTTGAGGTCGCCATTGACGGCGTACCAGGCTTTGGCGGCGGCGATCTTGACTTCTTCTTCCTCATCCTCGGCGCCCACGATTTCGAACTCGGCCGAGACGGCGCCCGCGGCGTCAACGCTCACATTCACAATCTTGGGATAGGTTGTGTGCATGATGTTGCCGAAAGCGTCTTCTTCTTCCTCTTCATCCCAATCGTCCCAGTCGTCCTCGGCGGCGATCACGATGCTGTCGTCCTGCGCGGCTGCGGCTTTGACTGCGGGAAGCAGGGTGGCGCTTACCGCGAAGAAAAATGCCAGCAGCATCAGAAGGTAATTGCGGGAAAGCTTCATTCTGTGCGTGCTCCTTTCGGGTTTGGGGTTTTTCGGTCCATTTATCCTTACAGGGCTGATGTGATCCCCGATTGAAAATGAATCCGGTCTTTCCCGTAAACGGGATCTGTTCCTTATCTCAATCGGCTTGTGACAAGCCGCACAATGCAATGACCACGGCAATTATATTATGTTCCCCTGCATTCGTAAAGAGGAAATCATAGTTTGTGGTTCGGCATTGCCGTGTATGTTAAGACCCTCCTTTCGCATGGCCGCTTACCGCGGTTTTCCGGCTCTCGGAACTGCACCGTTGAGCCGTTGTACTGCATAATGCGGCGGCGGGCGCGCAACTTACATGCGCCGCCTCGGTTGTGCGGTATTTTTCCAAAATTCCATGGCCGGCTTGTGCGGCTCACGGCTCACAATGTGCGTTTGAACCACTTGAGGGCGTCCACCAGAACGCGGTCAAAGGGCAGAATGTGCCCGGAGTCGTACCAGATCACAGCCTTTTTCTCCGTGGGGGTGATGGCGTGCAGCTTGTTCATGGCGGGCACGGTCATGGTGGTGTCTTCCTTGCCGTTCATGAACATGACCGGGCGGTCCGTGATGCGCTTGGCGAACACGGCCGGATCCACGAACTGGAACGCCTCGATAAGCTGTTCGGGCGTGACGCCGTGTTCGTCCATGTATTTCTGGATGTCGGCCACATCGCCGTACTCGGAATGCTTGAAGATGATGGAGAAATCCGCGGCGCCGTCGGCGATGAGAAGCGTCTTGATGCGCGGATCCAGGGCGCATGCTGCCGTGCCTGTGACCGCGCCCATGCTGATGCCCATGTAACCGATGCGCGAGGGGTCAATGCCCTTCCACTGTTCAAGGGCGTCAAACCCGCGGCGGATATCCTGAATCTGCATCATCATGTGCCGGGCGCTCGTGACGGGATCAGGCATGAGGATGTCCATGCCCTCCTGCTTGCGATCCCCGCGAAAGATCCCGTCAATGGCCATGAGCGCAACGCCGTGGCCGGGCCAGGCGCTGAACAGTTCGGCCAGGCTCTTGTCCGACACATGAAAGTGCATCAGAAACACGGCCGGATACGCACCCGGAGCGGCCGAGCGCTCCGCTTTCATCGGCGCTATGCGGTCTTTGGGCATATACAGAACCGCGGGCACGCGCCGCCCGTCGAGGCTGTCGTATTTGAAGAAAATTTTGGTGAACGCGCCCATGTCCTTTTCTTCAGTGATTTCAATGTTGAGAGGCTGCGATTTATCATATTCATAGGCTGCGCTGACCTTGTTCCAATCAACATGATCGAACGCAGTGACCGTGTCCACGGCGTCGCCGGGCTGTTCCTGAACGGCCAGCGCGGGCATGGCGAACGCGACTATCAGCGCCAACGCGGTCACTATTCTCTTCAGCTTTTCAACATGCATGTTGCTTCCTCCATGAAGTGTGTGTTGCTATTCTCGCGACAACGGCTCACAGCATGTCCATGAGTTCCATAAGCTGCTTCTGGATGAACGGCCCCTGGTTGGGGCCGAACAGGGCGAAGGTGGACTCGTACACGCGCGCCTGGTACGCTTCGGGGGTCACAATGTAGCCGATGCCGTCGTTGGTGAGGCCCAGAAGGAACAGGTTGCCGATGCCCTTGTCCCTGGCCAGCTTCTTGACCGGGTCCGCGAGTTCCACGAACATCTCGCCGGGAATGGTGAGCATGGCTGTGTCTCCGAAGCGCAGACCAGCCATGGTCACGCGGATGTCGTAATCGGGCTGCAGAATGATTTCGCGCGACAGGATCGTGACGGGCAGTTTGTCCTGGGTCTTGATTTTTTTCGCCACGCTCACAGCGATGGCGCCCAGGCCGCGGCCGGTCTTCTCGGCCCGCTCGAACCCGCCTCCGCAATCGCCGGGACAGGAGGGACTCTGGTTGCCCTGCGTGCCGTTGTTGAACATGGCCACGGCGCCGGGGAACGCATCCGTGATGGCCGCACGGGCCGGGCCTACGAAATCGGACGAGAATTCCATAACGCTGTCGCCCAGCACCGTGGGATGGGTTCCAAAATTGAACAGTACGGCCAGGGGCTTTCCGTCCGCCTTGTCCACGCGCATCACGCGCAGATCCGGATCAACGGGGCCTCCCTTGTTCACGCGGTTGCTGGAATACCCGGCGGCGTCTCCGGTTCCGAATCCGAGGCGCGCGGGCTGAAGCGCGGCATCCGCCTGCCTGACCACGGCGACGAATTTTTCAAGTGTTTCCGCATACAACCCCGGACGCACATTGCCACCCAGCAGCGCCAGTTCCGGGAACATGCCGCCGGAGCTGCAATGCGCGTGTGATCCTGAAGCGATGACGAACTCGCGCGGGATGCCAAGCTCGGCCTCCACGCGCGCGGCGATGTCCTTGTACATGGACCGGCGCATGAGCAGGAAGTCGGAAGTGAGAAACACCATTTTGCGGTCTCCGGCCTGAAGCACCAGGGCCTGGGCCATGAGCGGATCGTGCACGCCGGTGGAGGGTTTTCCCTGGCGGCCGCCGTAGCCCGCAAGCGGCGTCCCAACGGGCGGGGTGATGTCAATTTCCGCCGCGCCCGCCTTGAGCGCCAAGGCCTCGGTCTTGCCGCGCGGAGCAACCGTATACGAATGCGTCCGCAGATAGGCGGTGACGAACGGCGAGGCTTCTTGCGGATACATGGCTTCAAACGAAGTGGCCGCCATGGTCAGAAGCCCGAACTCGATCTTGCCGGATGGGATGTCGCCAAGCGCCGCGCGGTTGAACCGGAAGTTCAACGAATCCGGCCCTTTCTTGAATTTCACATCCGCGCCCTCGATGCCCTTTTTCGTCTGCATGACTTCCGCGATGCGGAACAGGCCGTACTCGCCGAAGCCCATCATCTGCCCGAGCATGGGCGCATACGCCAGCATGTCCATGCTCATGAAATCGCCGATGCCCGTTGTCTTGTCCAGGTTCAGAACAGGAAATAGATACATGTAAGCGCCCTGCCCCACCATGTTGCCTTTTCCGGGCTTGCCCTGGACTCTGGCCTGCACATAGAAAAACTGATCATCATGACCCACGCCCAACTCCAGAACATCCACATCCGGATGAAGCGCTTCATCAGGCGCGTCTTCGTCAGTGACGGTGATCAGATTGCGAGGCTGCTCGGGGAATCCCGAGACCATGCCGGGCATTTCCGAACTCACGCTCCCGGCCCTATCGTAAGCGCTGACATAATAGAGTACCGTGACGCCTTTGTCCGCGGCGGGCAGCGTGGCGAGGTAAAAATCCGGGTCGCGGTCGTCGCGCAGCATTTCCAGAGTGGTCCACGAGGCCGCGTTGTCCGTGGAATAGCTGACCGTAACTTTTTTCACGGGCATGCCCGCAGCCTGTGTGTTGGCGCGCACCAGCGCGGTTACAAGAACTTCCTGCCCCTGCTGCGGCTTCTCGGGAACCTGGCGCACGGACACGATTTCGGGAGTGCCGGTGTAAAGGAAATTCGCGTAAGGCCCCTGCCGGCCTTCTTCGAACACCGTAACCGGCGGCGCGGCATCAGCAACGCAAGCGAAAAAAGCGGCAAACACCGCCACGGAAAGGATTTTCATCGCAGTCTTCATTTATTATCTCCCATTGTCATAATTTACAATCCGCATCTATGCAAACAGTTTGATTCTAATTTATCGGCATTGCAGGATCAAGGAACACGCGAGCAGCCGCAGGACATATCCTGACAATTCCGCCTTGCGCAGCCTCCCGGCCATCTGCTGACACCCTTTGATTTGACACTCCCAAATCTGTTCCCTACACTCTCTTTATTATGATTGCACTGATTGACTACGAGATGGGCAATTTGGGGAGCGTGAGCAAAGCGCTCGAAAAAGCCGGGTTCGATGTGCGCATCACGGACAACCCGCAGACCTTGCGCGACGCTGCGGGCATAGTGTTGCCCGGCGTTGGCGCGTTCGTGGCCGCCATTGAAAATCTGCGCAAGCGGGGCCTGGACACCGTGATCCTGGACGAAATCGCCAGGGGCAAGCCGTTTCTGGGCATCTGTCTCGGACTGCAGATGCTGTTCGAGTCCGGGGACGAAGGCGCGGGCGCGCAGGGTTTGGGCCTGTTCAAGGGCAAGACCATCCGTTTCTCGCACGGCCTCAAAGTGCCGCACATGGGCTGGAACCAGTTGAACTTCAAAAACCGAGGTCCGCTTGGAGCGGACATCCCCGAGGGCGCGTTTTTCTATTTCGTGCATTCTTATCATGTGGCCCCCGAGGATGAGTCCATCGTCATGTGCACCACGAACTACGGATACGATTTCGTGTCCGCCATAACCAGGGACAATGTCACGGCCACCCAGTTTCACCCCGAAAAGAGCCAGAAATGGGGCCACAAACTGCTGGCGAATTTTCACCGGCAGGTGACAAAGGATTAACGCAGAGAGCGCAGAGTCCAACAAAGGACGCAGAGGCAAAGCGCTTTTCTGAACTCACAATCATGTAGGGCGGCATCGCCGAATGCCGCCATCGCAAAGCGCAGGAGCGATGTGTGCAATCATGGAATACGGCGGCACGGCGGAACAAATCGTTCCGAGGGCGGCGCGGGTCGGCGACCACGCCCTACATTGATAAGTTTGAACCGGCAGCGGCCGGGAAATCCCAGCGCAGAAGCACGCGGAGTTTCATAGAGGAAAGAAAACGGCCAATGATCATCTACCCGGCAATTGACATCATGGACGGGCAATGCGTGCGGCTTGTGCACGGCGAAAAGAGCCAGCGCACCAACTACTCCAACAACCCCGCGGATGTGGCGCTCAAATGGCGCAGCCTGGGCGCGCGCTGGCTGCATGTGATTGATCTGGATGCAGCCATCAACCAGAAGCCGCTGGCCAATATTTTCACAATCAAGAAGATTCTCACCGCGCTCGGGCCGGGAACCATGAGCGTGCAGGTAGGCGGCGGCATCCGAGAACGCAGCCACATTGAAACCCTGCTCGACCTGGGCGTGACGCGCGTGATCGTTGGAACCAAAGTGATCGAGTCCGAGAGCTTCGCGCGCGAAATTTTCAGCGAGTTCCAGGAGCGCGTGGTTCTGGCCCTGGACAGCCGGGAAGGCAAGGTGGCGATCAACGGCTGGACCGGCGTGAGCGACATGCCCACCGAGGAATTCGCGAAAAGAATGGACCGCCTGGGCGCGCGCACCATGAATGTCACGGACATCACCCGCGACGGCACGCTCACCGAGCCGAACTTCGAGATGATCGAGCGCCTCTGCAAGCTGGTGCGCGCCGACATCGTGGCATCGGGCGGCGTGTCCGCGCTCGAACACATCGAGAAACTCAAGAAACTGAAACGCAAAAACATGAACGGCGCCATCGTGGGCAAGGCGCTCTACGAAGGAAAATTCGACCTCAAGAAAGCCATCGAAAAGTACCAGGACAAGGAGACGCCGTAATGCTGGCCAAGCGCATCATCCCGTGCCTGGATGTGGACAAGGGCCGCGTGGTCAAGGGCGTGAATTTCGTGAACCTCGTAGACGCGGGCGACCCCGTGGAGCAGGCGTCAAAATACGAGGAGCAGGAAGCCGACGAACTGGTGTTCCTGGACATCACGGCCTCACACGAGACCCGGCACATCATGACCGACATCGTGCGCCGCACCGCCGAGTCCATCTTCATTCCCTTCACCGTGGGCGGAGGCATCAACGACCTGGACACGGTGCGCGAGATGCTCAATGCGGGCGCGGACAAGGTGTCCATGAACACGGCCGCGGTGAACAACCCGGACCTGATTAATGAATCCTCGGAGCGGTTCGGCTCGCAGTGCATCGTGGTGGCCATAGACGCCAAGCGCGAGGGTGATTCCTGGACCGTGTACACGCACGGCGGGCGCACGCGCATCGAACGCGACGCGGTCCAATGGGCCGTGGAATGCGAACAGCGCGGCGCCGGCGAAATCCTGCTCACAAGCATGGACCGCGACGGCACCAAAATCGGATACGACAACGAACTGAACCGCGCCATAGGCGAGCGCGTGAAAATTCCGGTCATCGCCTCCGGCGGCGCGGGCGAACTCGAACACCTGTACGACGGCATCGCCAGAGGCCTGGCTGACGCCGTGCTCGTGGCGTCCCTGTTCCATTACGGAATTTACACTATCCGCGAAACCAAGGAATACCTGGCAAGCCGCGGTGTGACTGTAAGAATGTGAGCAGCGTACACAAAAATTGCAGACAGAACAAAGTGCGAAAAGGGAAACTTCTTGTCACTTTGAACTTAAAATCATGTAGGGCGGCATCGCCGAATGCCGCCGCCGCGGGTCGCAGATGCTGTATGCAATCCGGCGTGCATACCCGGCAATGATAAGTTGAACCATCCGAAACGGTACTATTCGCCCGCGGGGCGCAGAGGAAAGGAAGAACAGACAATGGTTGAGCTTAAATACGACGCCAACGGATTGATCCCCTGCATCGTGCAGGATGAAAAGGACGGCGCCGTTTTGATGATGGCGTGGATGAACGAGGAGTCCGTGAAACGCACGCTCGAAGATGGCACCACATGGTTCTGGAGCCGCTCGCGCCAGGAATTCTGGAACAAAGGCGCCACCAGTGGCAGCAAACAGATCGTGAAAAAGATGTACTACGACTGCGACGCGGACTGCCTTCTGGCCGTGGTCGAGCAACTCGGCTCTGGCGCCTGCCACACCGGCGAGCGCACCTGCTTCTACCGCGAACTCACCAAATGAAACGGGCGGCTCTCGCCGCCCGGTTGTTCCGTTTTCATTCTCAATAGAGATGGTTTGGGTAAAATCATCCGGCCAGATGTTCTATGACGATGCGCAACACGCGGCGGATGGGTTCGGCCGCGCCCCACAGAAGCTGATCGCCCACCGTGAACAGGGTCAGGTATTCGGGACCGATGTTCATTTTGCGGATGCGGCCCACGGGCACGGTAAGCGTGCCGGTCACGGCCGCAGGGGACAGCTCCGCACGCGTGGCTTCGGGCGTGTTGGGCACCACTTTGACCCACGGGTTGGCCGAGGCGATGATGTCCGTAATTTCATCAAGTGGCGCTTCTTTGGTCAGCTTGATGGTGAGACCCTGGCTGTGGCAGCGCATGGCGCCGATGCGCACGCACAGGCCGTCCACGGGAATTGGCTTTTCCAGGCCAAGAATTTTGTTGGTCTCGGCGTAGCCCTTCCACTCTTCCTTGGTCTGGCCCGCGTCCACGAGCTTGTCAATCCACGGGATGAGACTGCCCGCGAGCGGGGCCATGAAATACTGCGTCGGGAAATCGTTCGCGCGGATGGCAGAAGCCACGGTCCGGTCAAGCTCCAGAATGCCTTTGGCCGGATCGTTGAGCAGGGGTTCGGCTGATTGGTAAATCGCGCCCATCTGGGACACGAGTTCGCGCATGTTGTTGGCGCCCGCGCCGGACGCCGCCTGATAGGTCATGCTGGTGATCCATTCCACGAGACCCTCGCGGAACAGCCCGCCGATGCCCATGAGCATGAGACTCACCGTGCAGTTGGCGCCGATGAAGTCCTTTTTGCCCTGCCCCAGCGCATTGTCAATCACATCGCGGTTCACGGGATCCAGAACCAGCACCGAGCTGTCCTTCATGCGCAGCGTGGAGGCCGCATCAATCCAATACCCCTTCCATCCCTGTGCGCGCAGTTTTTCATACATGGACTCCGTGTAGGAACCACCCTGGCAGGTCACGATGACATCCTGCCGGGACAGGCTTGCGACATCGTTGGCGTCCTGCACCGGGGGCGCGTCCAGTCCCACCGCGGGCGCGGGCTGCCCGGCCTGCGAAGTGGAATAAAATGTGGGCGAAAACCCCGCAAAATCCTTTTCCGCGAGCATTCGCTCCATGAGCACGGACCCGACCATGCCCCGCCAGCCCACAAATCCTATGTTCAACATGACTGTCACCTTTTCCCCGAACCGGCAATATCGTGCAACGGAATATTATTATAGGACCGCGCGCGGCGCGCGAAAAGTTCTTTTGCGCGCAGGCGTCCGGTTCCGTAATCCGCGCGCCATGGTGTAGAATCTTATGAAAAGCAGCGGGAGGCGCGCGTTCATGTTCAAGGACAAGACAGTGGTGATCACCGGAGGTTCGTCCGGAGTGGGCCGCGAACTGGCCATGAGACTTGCCAAACGCGGCGCGCGCCTGGCCCTGCTCGCGCGCGGCAGGGAAATGCTTGAAGAAACCCGGAACGAAATCGCCGATGCGCACCCCGGCGCGCGCGTGGACATATTTTCATGCGATGTTACTGACAGCGCGGCCGTGGATTCCGCGTTCCGGGCTGTAGCTGATTCGCAACTCGGCGCGCCGCATGTCCTGATCAACAGCGCGGGCATCTTGATAGAGAACTATTTCGAGAAGCTGCCGCTTGAGGTGTTCCGAAAGACCATGGACATCAACTTCTTCGGCACCCTGCACTGCATCCGCGCGGCCCTGCCCTTTTTCAAAGGTCACGGCGGCGGGCGCATCATCAATATGAGTTCCCTGTCAGGCGTCATGGGCGTGTTCGGGTATAGCGCCTACTGCGCATCCAAGTACGCGGTCAAGGGCCTGACCGACACCCTGCGCGTGGAACTGGGTCCGCAGAAGATCAAGTTTCATGTGGTGTGCCCGCCCGAATTCGACTCACCCATGGTGCGGGAAATGAACAAGACGCGCACGCCCGAAAACCTGGCCATGGCGCATCTGCTGCCCGTGCTCACCATCCCGCAGGTGGCCGATGAAATTCTGTCCGGCGTGCGCGCGGGCCGCTATGAGATCGTGCCGGGCGCCATCCCGCGCGCGGCATACTTTCTTGACAAACTCCTGCCCGGCCCCAGCCGCGCGCTCACGGACATGACCATCCGCCGCCATTACAAAGGCCCTTCCACGGATTGATTGTTTATTTGAAAGGTTTCCTCTGAACGAATATTTGCACAACAAAAAAGCGCCCGGACCGCGGGAAGCGGTCCGGGCGCATTATTTTGCGTTGTTTCCTGCGTTCAGAAGTCCATGGAATAGCCCATGCGGAAGATCTGCTCGTCGTAGCTCTTGTACATGTTCGTGACATAGCGGTACTCGTAATCGTAGTTCTCGAACTCGAAATTGATCTTGCGGGATTGATCCAGGTAGTAAATGAAGTTGATGCTGGACTGCTTCTCCATGGGCGCTGCTCCGGTTGTGACAGTGGTTGCGGTCACCGATGTGGTGGAGGATTTGCGGCCGGTGCGCTTGTAATTGATGTTGGTGATGAACTTGAAGGGCTTGATGTTGAGCTGCACGCCGTAGCGGTCCGTGTTGGTTTTGCCAGTGGTGAGAGTGCGAAAGGTCTGCGTGACCAGGCCGGAAGTGGTTTGCATTTGCGTGTAGGAATAGCTCTTGTTCACTATGGTGTTGTAGGTGAACAGAGCAAAGGCTTTGTATCGTGTGGTTAAGGTCCAGTTGCGGGTGTCGTTGCGCAGAAATGAGAGGCTGCTGATAAGGCTTGTGTTGGACTGGTCGTAGGACCGCCGGTCCAGGTCATAGCGCTGGAACACGAACACCGCGCTGTTTCCGTTCCAGTTCCCTTGATCGTGGAAGTCCTGGCGCAGAGTGAAGCTGGCGTTGGTGGATTCGCTGCGGTTGGTGCCCAAAAGGCGCAGGTCCGCGTCGGTTTGAGTGTAGAGTTTGGAGTAGCGTGCATCGAGCGTGGGGAAGTGCGGGTAGTTGAGGGTCATGCTGCTGATGGAGTTGGTGGACTTGTCAGTGTAATCGTTGGTGTTCGCGTTGTGGTGCAGATTGTTGTGATAAGCGTCGAAGAAAGAGCGAAGCGTGATTCTCTGGGAAGGCTTGTACTGCAGGGTGCCGTAGGTTCCTTCGCGATCCGCTTCGGTGAAGGTTCCGAGAGTGGTGGGTGTGAAGCGCGGTCCGATGGAACGGCGGCCCACATTGCCCGTCCAGCGTTTGCCGGTATATGAGAGATAATATTTGGAGGCGGAGTCCTTGCCAAGCATGTTCGCGTTTGAGCTTCCGCGCTCGGTGTGGTTGTCATAGACGAACTCGGAATTGAGTTTCCAGAACTTGTTGTAGGTGAAGGCGCTGGTGATGCCTGCGAGGGTGTCCTTGACGGGCACAAGCGTTGTGCCGGGTTCGCCGTGCTCGCGCGAATGCAGCACGATGATGTCCATTTCATGGTTCTTGCTGGTGGTGGTGTCGAGCTTGAAGCCGCGGGTATAGCGTTTGTAGCGGCCGCTGTGCGGTTCGCGCGTGCGGCCCGCCAGCCAGGTCAGTTTGTACTTTTCGTTCAGGTTGCGGATAGCGTACAGTCCGCGCAGGCGCACGCCGTTCATGGTCAGTTCCGAAAAATCATTCAACTTCACTGTTCGGTCGCCCACGGTGATGGTATCGTTGTTGTCCAGATATTCAAATGTGAAATAATCGTTCGCCCTGCCGGTAATCTGTTCCACGGAGCGCTGGTAATTCCCGTTCAGTGTCTTGCCGTAAAACTTGTGGCTAAAATCGAAAGTGGAGGTGATGTTGAACGCCTCGGGATACCGGATGTCGGCTTCGGACTCGGCCTCGGGCCTGATGGCTTTGTTGAGATGAATGTCCTCGAGCTGCATGGTGAGGCGCCCGTGCGTGGTCGGTTTCTGCGTGGCCGCAGGCGGCGTCACGCGCTCGACGGTCACGCGCTCCACCACGCGGAAATCCCACTGCACGGGGTCCGTAGAGGTCAAGGAGTTCACATAATAATAAGTGATGCGCACATTGTGATTGCCAAGTTTCAATGGCGCAGCCGGAGTATAAAAAATATACTCGGTGCTGATGTTGGTTTCCGCGGTCACATCCTCGCCATCCACATAAACTCTGATTGATGTGGGGTTTATGGGAGGATCCGTAACCGGGAGCTTGACGCCGATCATGGGCATGCGGTCCGTGATCTGCTCTCCCACGAACGGGTTCAGAATCTGGCCGCCAACCGACGATTCGTCCACGGCCGTGGCCCCTGCCTGGGCCACAACAATCTGTTCGCCGTCCTGCTGTTTGGCGCCCGCGGGCGAACCGGCCATTACCGCGAACGCAAAAACCAGAATGATGCACACGGCAACAACTGATTTTCTCAACATTTGTTTGACTCCCTTTACATAAATTAATATTGACAGATTATATATTTTTCCCAAACAGTAAATCAAGCGGTAATTTTTGTTTTTCTATGAAATATTTTTACATGTCCCGGCGGGCGAGAAACACAGCCAGATTCACCGCTTCAACGGGTGTTCCGGCCATGTGGAAATTGGGATCCCGGCATCCTGCCGCGGCCAGATCCCAGGTGTGCAGCCCAACAACCGGCTTCCTGCTTTTCAAGGCCAGCGCGATTTCGCTCAATGTGCCGTATTCACCCTGCACGGCGATGATCGCATGGCTGGACAGGATGTTTATGCTGTTTCTTGCGTGCCCCATGCCTGTGGCGATAATGTGCGTAATGTAGGGATTGGCGTCCGCATGGCTGGCTCCCGGCAGGATGCCGATGACCGTCCCTCCGGCCTCGAAAGCGCCCCGCGCCGCGGCCCCCATGGCTCCGCCCAGTCCACCGCACACCAGCACGCAGTCCGCTTCGGCAATGAGCCGCCCCACTTCATGCGCAAGCTCAATTCCCGGCCCGTCCATGCGCCCCGGCCCCATGACGCCTACCTGCGGTTTCCTTTGCACGCACTCACCCTCATATCCTGTTTTCCCAAGAGCATCCCTTTATGGCTCCAAACCCAGGCTCTCGGCAAGGTCCAGCAATTCCGCCGCTCGGCGGCACATGAGCCGGAAAAAATGCGCAGGCTCGCGCGCCTCGATTTCAAGGCGAAGTTCCCATGGATAAAGTTTGTTTTCCACAATGCGCTGGCGCAGTATGAAAAACCCCGATGGGGCTTCGACAAAGAGATAACTGCAATAGTCGTCGAAATTCGCTATGGGCGGCTGAAAACTCTCTACGCGCACGAAGTCCAGCCGCTGCCCGTTCTGGAGCAGGGCGTAATAGCCAAGGCCATAAGCTTCAAAATGCGTGATTTGTTCGTTTCTTCCGCGGATGGCGATGACCATGCCTCCGGCGGAGCCTGTCTGCGCATCGCTCATACGCATTCTCTCTAATGTGTCCGGCTCATGTCATGAGGGCGTAACCGGCGCAATGGTCGTGAATGGTTTATCTGCGTTCGGCTTTTGCGCACAGATATACGCCTATGGCGAACACGATGACATTGGGCATCCAGGCGGCGGCCGCAGGGTTGATCATGGATCCGCCCAGGCCGCGGAAAAGCTGCTGGAACATGTAATAAAAGAATATGATGATCACGCTTACACCCAGGCCCACGGACGAACTGGCGCGCTGCGGGGTCATGGCCAGGGGCGCGGCGATGAGCGCAAACGCCAGGCTCGCGAACGGGATCGCCAGTTTGCCGTGAAAGTCCACGCTCTTTTTGCCGATGATGTGTTTCTCGACGCCCTGCTGTTTCATGCGCTCGATTTCGAGCCGCAGCTCGCGAATGGTCATCTCCTCGCTCTGTTTCTGCTGCTGGAGCATGTCCTCGAAGCTCTGCGTGAGTTCGAGTTCCAGGGTGTCGCGGGTTTCCACATGGGTGTAATTTTTGGGGCGGCCCTCGGCGGTGCGGTGCGCCCTGTAGATTTCGGCCTCGTGCATGATGAGCTTGTCGTCGCGCGAGGCGTGTGCCTGCTCCGCGAACACCACCTGCACGGGCCTGGCGTTTTCATATTCCTGAATGGTGACGCCCAGCAGGCGGCGGCCCTGCACCTGGCTGATAAGAATGGCTCTCTTGAGCTGCCCCTCTTCTTCTTCCTTGAGAAACATGTTCGTGATCTGGAACCCGGAACTGGTCTTGAGATTGTCTATGAGCCGGTTGAAACGCAGATTGGACGCGGGCACGGCACGGTCGTTCATGAACAGGGCGAACAGGCTCACGCTGAACGCGAAAACCACGGCCGGGGCCAGCAGGCGCAGAAAGCCGACCCCTCCGGCGCGGCACGCGATGGTTTCAAGGTCGCTGCTCATGCGGTTGAACACCAGGAGGATGCAGAACAGCGTGGCCATGGGCAGGGTGTAGGTGATGATTTCGGGCATTTTGTAAATGAACGCCGTTGCCACGACCAGGATATTCACATTGTGGTCCTCGGCCAGGCGGATCATTTTGTATATCCCGCCCACGCCCAGAATCAGCGCTGTGAACGCCATAATGCCCACCAGGAACAGGGGCGCAAGTTGTCGCAACAGGAATCGGTCAATGAGTTTCATAGGCTTGGCGGCGCGAGGCTCACATGCGGAACCGCTCGCCCAGGTAATGCTTGCGCGCGGACGGGTCCGCAAGGATTTCATCGGACTTGCCCGAAATCAGGATGTTGCCGTCGTACATGATGTACGAGCGGTCCGTTATCTCCAGGGTCTCGCGCACATTGTGGTCGGTAATGAGAATGCCGAGCGGAGAATCCCCGTCCGGCTCCTTGACCAGGCTGCGGAGCAAATCCTGGAGTTCCTGCACGGAAATGGGATCAATTCCAGTGAAAGGTTCGTCCAGAAGCAGATAAGTGGGCCTAGTAGCCAGTGCGCGCGCGATTTCCGCGCGGCGGCGTTCTCCGCCCGAGAGCACATAACCCTTTTGAGAGCGCAGGCGCTCGATGTTGAGCTTTTGAAGAAGGCTGTCCACGATCTGCTTGCGGTCCTGCCTTGGCACACCGCGTGCTTCGAGGATCAGCAGCAGATTTTCTGCCACGGTGAGCCTGCGGAAGATGGACGGTTCCTGGGGCAGATAGCCCACGCCCAAGCGCGCGCGCCGGTACATGGCTTTGCGCGTAACATCGCGCCCGTTCAAATAAATGCGCCCTTTGTTGGGGCTGACCAGGCCGGTAATCATGTAAAAAGTGGTGCTCTTGCCCGCGCCGTTGGGACCGAGCAGGCCCACGATTTCGCCGGGCTTCATATCCAGACTGACATCGTTGACCACGCGGCGGCCGCGGTACACCTTGACCAGTTTTTCAGCGCGGATCTGGTTTTCCTGCCCGGCGGCCATGAGTTGCTCCCGAAGTGGTTTCAGCGCGGCGTTCCGCTTTGCCCGTTCCCAGTATCTTGAGGGATTTCCATGCGAATGTCCACCGGGCCTTTGACGCGCATGGCGCGCTTGCCCGGCGTGTAGTCCACTTCCACGCGCTCGCCGGTCATGACATCCGCGCCGCGCGTGGCGCGCACGCCCTTTTCGAACACGGCCGTGCGTTTGCCATAATGGATTTCCGCGCGGCCCGCGGATGCGGTCATGTCTTTCATTTGCGCGCTGATGCCGCCCGCGGCCTCGATGCGCCGGTCCTTGAGGTTTGCGTTCACATCCGAAGCGTCCAGTGTCAGTTCGGGAAGTGCGACGCGCACCGTGCCGGCGGCCTTGAGCGCTCCGGTGTCCACATTGTATTGGATTTTCGAGGCCGTGATGCGCGCGGGACTCACCGCTACTTTGAGGTTTCCGCTGTCCGTCGGGCCGCTTTTTTGTTGCTCACGAAACGCCTTTTCACGGTCTTCGTCGCGATAGACCATCTCGACACCCGAGCGCGCCGCGGCGTCTCCGGTCTGATAATTGAAATCCAGAGCTTCGCATTTGAATGTGACCGACACGGCGCCGTCCCTGTGCTCGACAAACACGCCGTCCTGTGCTTCGGCCCTGCGCTCGTCCAGGTTCACGACGATGCGGCCCGCGGTGGCTTTTGTTTTGGGTCCCCGCATCAGAGTCACGGGACTGCCCGTGAGCGCGGCGACATGCGTGTTGTTGTCGTAAACCAGTTTTGCGCCGCTGACCTTCATGTCCCCGGACTCGATGGAGACCCCGCCCTCAATGGTGATGACTTCCTGCTCCAGGGAATACTGCGCGGAATCGGCGCTGATGCGCACGGTCTGCGTGGCCGCGCCGGGTTTGGCGGCGTTTGATTTTGCGGCTGCGGCCGGCCGCGGCGCGAACACAATAGCGGCGCATGCAAACGCCGCAAGCACGGCCGTGCGCGCAAGGAACTGATAAAAAGAGTTTTCGTTTCCGTTCATTTCAGACTCTTCTAATCATAAGTATCGGCTGAAGATTCGAGTCGTCTTCAGAATGGAATCAGCCGGTTTGAGGGCTGAAAAATCCGGGAATCGGAGCGTAAACAGCGGACTTGCGGCAAAATGATTTCCCTGCTCCGTTTCAACATCCTCCAGCGTGTTCGCACATTATTCGGCCGCATGGGCCATGGCGCTAATTATTCCACTGATTCGCGCATCTGTACAGAGTTTAACGCGCGCGTTACGCACGGGGATGGCAACGGCGGTAGACTTCGTTCATCTGCTGCAGAGTGACATGCGTGTAAATCTGCGTGGTTGCTATGTCGGCGTGGCCGAGCATTTCCTGAACCGCGCGGAGATCCGCGCCATTTTCCATGATGTGAGTGGCGAACGAATGGCGCAGGGTGTGCGGAGACACCTTTTTGGCCAGGCCCGCGTTCAGGGCGGCGCGTCGCACGATATGCCAGCAGGTTTCCCGGCGCATGCCCGCGCCGCGGTTTGTGATGAACAGTTCGGCAGCGCCGGATTTGTCCCATGCGGGCCGAACCTCGGCAAGGTATTTCGCAATCCACGATAGCGCTTCGCGGCCCACAGGCACGCGCCGCATCTTCCGTCCCTTGCCCCGGCAGCGGACCATGCCCTGCGCCATGTCCAGATCCCCGGCGCGCAACGAGCATAGTTCACTGATCCGCAATCCAGAGGAATACAGCAGCTCCATCATGGCGCGATTGCGGATATCATTCGGGGATGATCCGTCCACGCTCGACAGCAGACGCTTCACCTCGTCCACGCTCAAGGTGTCCGGAAGGCGGACATGCGGTTTCACGGGTTCGATGCGGTCGAAGGTTCCGGGATCGGCTATGCCCTCGCGGGCCAGGTATTTTGCGAAACTGCGCACAGCGGTGATTTTGCGCGCCACGGTGTTGCGCTCCGCGCCGCCACGCCGCAGATGCGCGGAAAACGCGCCCATGACTTCGGGCGTGATGCCCTCGGGCGCGTCGGCTCCGGACTGCTCCAGGAATTCGCCGAACTGAAGCAGGTCGCGGCCGTACGCATCCAGTGTATGCGCGGAACAGTTCTTTTCGACGAGCATGTAATTAAGAAATTCGTCCTGAAGCGAATGGAACCGCATGCTCACGCGCGGCTGGTTCAGGGATGCCGAAATGCGTCAGCCGGCGCCGTGGCGCGGACACGCATGAGAATCACGGGCAGCCGGGAGCTGTCCAGGTCTTTCTCGATAGCCGTGCTCGGGCCGGGAGATCCGGTGTTGAACCGCCGCTCCTCCACTGATATTATCCCGTTTTCCCTGGCGGACCTGACCCAGCGGCGGACTTCGTCAATATGCGGGGGATCATCGTCATTGCGCGCCTGCACGACCAGCCACGCCTGCCCCTGTTCCTCAACGGCGTTTTCCACATCGTTGTCATACGCAAATGTCCGACCGTGAAACGGCTCGATGATGATTCCGGAAAGGTACTTGTTCGAGCCGGGCACATCTATGGGCGCGAAGTCCGGGAACATCAATTCCAGGCGGTCCCGGTCCTGTTTCATATAAAACGAAAGCGCCGATGCGCCCCACCCGTCAAGCGCGAAAACCTGAACGCCCGGAGGCGCGGACTCGCGGATCTCGCGCGCCACGGGGCGCCAATCCGCGCTCACCTTTTCATCGGCCCGTACCGACGCCCACCCGCCAAGGAACAGCAGGGGCAGAGCCGCGGCGAACAGGGCCTTGAGCCTGGCCCCGCCGAAACGGTGAACGCCACCGGCCACCACAATGCTGAAGGCCAGATATGCGGGGATAAGGCCTTCGCGGTACGAGAACCCGAAAAATGTGGCGCCCGCTCCCAGCGCGCACGCCGTGAACAGTGTGAGAACGAGAAACACGCGCGCACGCAGTCCGTGAGCGTATTCCCGCAATCCATAGAAAATGGCCACATGAAACGCGGGCAGAACCGCAAACAGGGCCAGGGCGTCGAACCCGTTCAGTTTCCGATACACCGCGCCCGGGAAAAATGCGCTCAAGGTGAAAAACGCATTCACATACTTTTCCAGAAAAACAATATTGAACTGCATGGCGCTGGACAGCAGGCGCGGGTCGTACAGTTCCATGAAATGCGAGTCTTTGGCGAACCCGAGATTGGCCGTGGAGAGCGCCCGCCACTCGGGCATGGACACCGCGAACAATGCGATCACCGGCGCGTTGGCAATCAACCACGCGGGGATGTCCCAGGCGCGCTTTTCGCGCACTGTGAAAAACACTGCGAAGAACGGAATGATTAGAACGGCAGGAATGAAATGGAACAGAATGGCAGCGAAAAAGGAAACCGTGTACAGCGCATAACCCCATGCGCCCCCGCGTCCGTTGCAGATGCGCAGAAACGCATAGATGGACACGGAACACAACGCGAGCAACAGCGACTCGTGTCCCAGGGTGCGGCTCATGACCACCAGATACGGATTGATGCAAAGCAGCAGCAGGGCAATGAGCGACGCGCG
>JAGUYV010000132.1 GCA_020061125.1 bacterium
CAGGCGCCGGGTGCGCCGGGCGCGGGTGCTGGCTCCATTTCCAGCGCCGCAACTGCGGCCGGCGCACTGGCAATGGCGTGGCGCAGCGCATATTTCTGCAAGGGATTGAAATCGTAAAATCCTTCCAGAATCAGGCAGTTCGCGTGCGGAAACAGAGCGGCAAATCCCTGCGTTTCCAGCGCCTTGCCCGCGCTGAACTGCGCATCCTCGGTATCCTGAACCTCAAGAGCGCGGAGCCGGCGTTCGTACTCGCCGAAGAGCAGAACGAGATCGCGGGCCTTGTCGCGCGGCACGGCGCGGCGCGCGTCGGTGTTATCGAGCGCTGCGGCCAGGTCTTCCGTTCTGAAAATCAGGTTCTGTTTGAACTCGGAAAACAGGGTGGAAATTTTGCGCGCCAGGCCGGGATGTGCTACGGCGCGGGTGACATAGCGCAGGCGCGGGCGCAGTTCCCGCATGATATCCTCGACCAGCGCCAGGCGCGCTGTTGCGGACAGCGGGTCGTGCGCGGCCCCGGCCGCGGCGCGGGCGCTCTCGAAGAAATCCGTGAGCGTCATCACGCAGTTGCCGAAAAGCGCGCCGCCGAACCGTTCGAGCAGCAGTTCACGAATGTGCTCGACCTTGCGCCTTGTGGGCGCGAGATACAGAAACCGCGGCGCGGCCCATACGCCATCCCCTGCCGGGAACGCATCCGGGCAGCGCTCCATGAGCGCCTGGCTGGACCGCTGGTGCGGCGGCTGTATGATGATTTCAAAACCCTGATGGCTCATAAGGAATCCGCCGGTGCGCGTCGCTGCGGCCGCGCCTGTGCATAATCATAACAAATCCGCGCCGCGCCCGCGCCTCCGCCACTGAAATTCGCGGCCAGCTCCCGCTTTCTTGACACCTATGTCCCGGCATTTGATACTTAGGATAAAGCGCACAGCGATCATCGGAGGATTTTTCCATGCAGATGCGGCCCATGAAGGCTTCCCACACGCTCAATGAAGCGTATCAATATGACAAACCGGTCCCGTTCTCGCGCGGCACCAGGGTAGACATCAAGGGAACGGCGATGCTGTTCATCTCGGGCACGGCCAGCGTGGACGAGCACGGCCAGAGCGTGCATCAAGGCGATCTCGAAGCCCAGGCGCGGCGCATGTTCAAAAATGTCACCGAACTGCTCAAGTCCGAGGGCGCCACCTGGCGCAATGTGGCGCGCACCACCATTTACCTTAAGCACATGGACGAGCATTACCACGATCTCGCCCGCATCCGCATGGAGTTCTTCAAGGAGCAGGGAATCACCGAATATCCGGCCAGCACATGCATCCAGGCCACGCTGTGCCGTCCCGAGTTGCTCGTGGAAATGGAAGCCATCGCCATTCTGGAAACCGGTGAGTGACGCCGGGGCCAGCCAGCGGCTGCGGCGCGGTGACCCGGCCCTGCAACTTATTTGATGTTGATTAGCAAACCAGTTAATTTGGAAATAATTTTTTTACGGCTTTTCGTTTATCCTTCCCATGACGCCGGTGCTGCCTGTGCGCCAATTTCCGGGGACATGCAAATTCTTCAATGTCCGAAATGCATCGCAGCCTTTAGAGAAACAGGCCCCGCGCGCCGCATTGCGCGGCCATGGCCATTCAACTAAGATTCTAGTCTAATGAGAGTTTTATTCATTCAGGACAACGGCATCAACGAATCCCTGGCCCTGTGCGAGCTGTCTGCGCTTCTCAAGGCGCACGGGCACGAGACCGCGGTTCTGCTGGAGCGCGAGGAACGGGATCTGGATGCGGCAATCGAGGCGTTCGCCCCGGACTGGTTTCTGATCCCGTGCTCAATCCTTGCGCACACCTGGGCGCTGGGCATCGCGCGGCGCATCAGGGCGCGGTTTCCGGGCCGCCCCGTAATTTTTGGGGGCACGCACCCCACATTTTATCCCGAGATCGTGGAGTCGCCGGATATTGACGCCATCATCGTGGGCGAAGCCGAGGGCGCGGCGCTCGACATCTGCGAGGCGCTGGCGCGGGGCGATGATTTCGCGGACATTCCCAATGTATGGCTCATGCGCGACGGGCAGGTTGTGCGCAACGAAAAACGGCCGCTTCTCGCGCCCCTGGACGACTTGCCCCTGCCCGACCGCGGCATGTATTTCCGCTACCCGTTCCTGCGCGCGTTCGGATGGAAAAAATTCATGAGCGGGCGCGGGTGCTATCACTCGTGCGCATACTGCTACAACCCGAAAATCCGAGAGAGCTACCACGGGCTGGGCGTGTATGTGCGCCGCAAGTCCCCGGAGCGCGCCGTGGCCGAAGTCCTGTGGATGAAGCAGAACGCGAATCTTAAAATCGCGCATTTTTCCGACGACCTGTTCATTTCAGACGAGGACTGGGCCGAGGAATTCAGCGAACGGTACAGGAGAGAAATTGGCGGTGTGCCGTTCACCTGCAACGCGACCGTGGACCTGGTCCGGGAAAAATCCGTGGCCGCTCTGGCCCGGGCCGGGTGCCGCGCCGTGGCCATCGGCATCGAAACCGGGGACGAAACCCTGCGCCGCATGATCATGAAAAAGGACATTACCGACGATCAGATCCGGGACGCCGCGGCCCTGCTCAAAAAGCACGGCGTCATGGTGGTCACCTTCAATATGATCGGCAATCCCGGCGAAACCATGGAAAGCGCGTTCCGCACCATGGAGCTGAACGCGGAAATCGGCGCGGACTGCGCGCGGCTCACCTTCGGCATCCCCCTGCCGCGCACGCGTTACGCGGATTACGCCGTGGATATCGGAGTGTTGGCCCCGGACGACGCCGCGCGCCTGCCGGACATCACGGACATCGCCGCGGCCGGGCCGCACCCCATTTTCAAGACGGATAACGCGCGCGAGTTGATTAATCTTTACTATTTGTTCCGGCTGGGCGTGGCGCGGCCCGGGCTGATTCCCCTCATCAAAAAAGCCGTGCGCTGCCCGGTTCCGTTCGTGTTCAAGCCCTTCAGCCTAAACATGTTCCTGGTGGAAAAGCGCATGTTCAACCTGGGCTGGTTCGAGGGCTTCCGCTACTACCTGCATGTAGGCTCCCCGGACCGGCGAACCACGAATTTCGTTTTTCTGATCTGATTTTTTGCGAATTCCGCAGCGTTCCGGAATTGATAAAAAGGGGTAGTCAGGCCGCTTTTGGCGGCACTATAATATGAAGGCTGCGCATGCGGTGACCACAAACCATGATTTCAATTTTACTGGAGGTTAGAAAATGGCAGACCTGAACAATCTCACAATGCAAGACCTGCTGGGCGCGCTGAACAAGCTCGTGAAAAGCGACTTCGAGGGCCGGCACGTGTTCGATGTGACCGTGTTCGACGATGACGGCAACGAAAAGGAAAAGATGGGCATCATCGTGGAGCCGGGCAAGGTGGAAATGATCGAGGGCGAAAGCGGCGATGAGAACGCCGTTCTGTTCCACATCAAGAAGAATGCCGTGGAAACCATGAAGGCCATGCAGACCGAGGGCCTGGACGCCGCCATGCGCTTCATGTTCGACGGCTCCATCTACACCACCAACCCGGCCGGCGCGCAGGCGTGGTTCGAGATCTTCGAGATCGGCGAAGAGCCTCTGACCAAAGCTCTGGGCTGAACCGCACCACACCGGTTTTTCAATCGAACGCAACCAGGGGCAGGCTCCGGGGTTCCGGGGCCTGCTTTTTGCGTTGCCGGGAATCCGGTTTGAACCTTATTTGAATCGCGTCTGTGTTTCCATGCTGAAAGTGGTGACGGGCAGGGTGCCCGCCGCGGCGCCGCTCGGGGTGGCGGTGCGGCTGTATTTGAGGGACAGGTTCGTGTCCTCGGTCATCTTCCACACGAAATCCATGCTCTGTGTGGTGCTGCGCCTCGGGGTGGCGCCGAGCGTCCTGTTGAAGGAAAGCCGCGTGTTGAGCGTGAGGCCTGTCAGCAACTGATATCCCAGGGACAGGCTGGAGTTGCGCGTGGGCGCGGTGCTGCCCTCGGAGCGGTCGGTTTTCGCGGACACGCGGATTTTCTTCGAGGCGTCGAAATCCAGCACCAGGGTCGAGGTTTGCGAGGTCGTGAGGGTTTCGGCGCCGCCGGTGGTGAAGTTCCGGTTGCTTGTGCTGTTCTCGGTTCTCGTGTACGAAGTGGACGGATTGTACTTGGATTTCGGCAGTTTGTATTCCACGGTCCATTTGTACCCGCGTGAGTAGTTGTAGCTCTTGGTTTCGGTCATGGACACATTTCTGTTGTACGATGGCAGGAACTTGAGATAGTTCTTGTACTGGGTGTTGAAGGACACTGTGAGGCTGTCGGAGCGGCGGGTGTCGGGGTTGTCCGTGGACCCGCCGGGCGTGTCCTGCCTTCGGAAATTGAAGTTGAGGTTTTCGATGGCCCACAGGGGCATGAACTGGAGGTTGTAGGCAATGTCCTGCACCTCGGAGAAATCAGAACCGTAGCGCGGGCGCGTGTCCGTGTCCTTGTATTCGAGGCGCAGCTCCTTGACATAAGGGATGGCGCGGAAATTCAGAGAGTAGGCCTTGGCCTCGGACTTGTTGCCGTCGCTGGAGTGCGAATCGCTCATGGCCACATTCAGATCGTACTTGCGCGACGGGGTGTATTTGAACGCGAAGTTGGATACCGCGGACTCGGTATTGGGCTTGCTGCCGATCCTGTATTCGTAAGCGTTCTTGCTGATGTTGCCGGTGATGGCGTAAACATTTTTTCGCATGGAGAGCAGAAAATCCAGGGAATCAATGGTGTTCTCTTCATCGGTGAATGTGCGCGTGGTTTCGTCCGCGCCGGTGAAGCCTTTGGACGCCTTGGTGTCCCGCGACAGCTTAAGGGCCTTGAGGCTTCCGGACGAGTAGCTCAAGCTCATCTTTTCGTTGTCGCGGTCGGTGTTGGAGGACAGCACGCCGGTCTCGTTGTCCACGACCTGCTCGGTCGCCTGTCTCCATTCGTAGTTCATCTTCCACTTCTTTTTGAATGTCCAGGCCACATCGCCGCCGAGGTGATCCACCACGCTGTCGTTGAGCAGGGACACGGCGGTGTCGAACAGGGGGTCGCGGCCGCGTTTGAGCAGGTTCACCTGCAGGTTTTTGCTCCGGTAGGCGGTGTCAATGAAATACGCGTCGCCGGTGACGACCTTGTCGAGTTTCTGTTCATAGGTGTAGATCACGAAGAACTTGTCGCCCTGGTTGGGGAAGCGCACGATGCTGCCGTAGTCCTTGAGCCATTCGCCGCGCTCGAAGGTGATGGTTCCCTTGTCCTTGTCCACGCGGCTGCGGGGCACCAGGATGTCGTAAGTCACCGTGTCGTACAGAGTGCAGACTTCGAGCGCGTTGTCGAATTCATTGCACAACTGCACCTTGACGATCACGGCGCCGTAAACGCCTGTGCGCGTGAGGCGGCAGGTGAGCTTGTCGTCCGATGATTTGATGGCGTCGGCCGTGGGGTCGTAGGTGCAGTTGGGCTTGACGATCGTCGAGGTGTTGATTTCGAGAGTGTTGGGGTCCACGATGATCTGGTCTTCGTTGGTGTTGAAGCTTGCGGACAAGTCCGAATTGGCCTGGGCGTATTCGGCCTTGATTTCGATTTTCTTGCCGACTTTGATATTGGTGTCCACGCCCCAGGCCACTTTCTGGAACTCGGATCCGCCGGCCGAATCCGGGGGCACGGGGGTGTATAGAACCTTGAGCACAGGTTTGTCCACCACGCCGCCGTAGATGCGGATCAGGGTGTCGAATCCGGTGATTTCGAATTCGTATTTGTGGTTCGAGTTGCCGAACACGCCCGGGCAGAAAGAGGATTTGTCCGTGTCGCCCTCGGATTCGTCGCTGTAGCACACAATGTTGTCCGCGCCCTCGGTGACATCGTATTGCTCGTCGTCGGACAGGTACAGGATTTCGCTGCCGGGGAACATGTCCGTGGGCCAGCGGCCTTCGGTGTCAATGCGCACCTCGCTGCTGCCCTGGCTCGCGGCGCTGATGGGGAACAGAACAAATGCGCGCTGGGTCAGATTCACGGGGTTGTAGTATGTGTAGGTGACGCTCATTTTCACGGACGGAAATTTGGTGGTGTCCACGAAGAACCGGCCCTCGAGGTGCCCGCGATGGTCTATGTAAATATATTTGCTGTCCTGGTTGTATGTGGCGGTGTCGGAAGAGATTTCGTTTTTGATTTCGATGGAGCCTTCCACGATGTGGGTGTGGGCGAGCTTGATCTCGAAGCATTTGCGGCCCTCGCCGAAATACCCGCAGTCGAAAGATTTGGTCGTGCCGGTGGATTCCTCGGGGGTGATGACCTGGGCCTCGGTCACGGCCTCGGTGGTCACGAGCCTGGACTGGGCCGTGCTTTTCGGGGACATGGTGGTGATGTAGGTGGAACCGATTTTCACATTTTCGTTGCCGGACTGGTAGTCCGCCCGGAAAGCCCGGATGTTGCCGGTCGAGAACAGCAGGGACGACTGCTGGTATTTGACGATCACGGTTTCGTTGTTCTGCAGAGGCTGCTTGAAGGTGATCTGGTTGCGGCCGAAATCAATGATGTATTCGCTGGAGGACAGAATCTCGTTCTGACGGTAGACCGTCACGCTTGCGGGGATGATGGCCGCGCCCTGGATGTTGAGGCTGTAGGGTCCGACGCTTCCGTTTCCCTTGATGTTGGCGTCCGGTCCGGGAGAGCTTTTAAGTTCGGCGAGCAGGCCGCGGAACGAGAGGCCCTTGTGTTTGTGTATGAGCTGCAGGCCGGTCACATCGCTGGCCTTGAGCGCGGTGAGCTTGCTGTCCACCATGGACGCGCTGAAATCCCCGAATCGCGCCGTGGTGTCCTGCCCGATCATTTCCATGTTCAGGCGCTGCTCCATGTTCGGCTCGTCCACGAGCGACCCCTGAAGGCGCACGCCGTTGCGCAGGCTGCCGTTCATGCCCAGGTTCCAGCGCTGCTCCAGGAAGTACTTCTTGACGCGCACATTCTGCGTGGCGCCGGTCTGTTCGTCTGAAAATTGGCCCACGACCGCGGTGCGCTGCACTTCGTTCTTGTTGCTGATGTTGAAAGCCACGGTGCCGCTCACCTTGAACGAGCCGGAGCACAGGGTGGCGGGCAGGTCCTTGTCGCAGCCCGCTTCCGAAGGTTTCACCGTTACGGCCGCGCCGTGCCGCGCCAGCTTGCTGCCCGGCCGCGACACCGGCACCTTCACTTCCTCCAGAGTGATCTGCTCGTCCGTGGTCTGCTTCATGCCCTTGAAGTACAGGGACACCAGGGTCACGGGCATTGTCTCCAGCACGGTTGCGTCCGAGAGCGTGAGATCCAGTCCCACCTGGATGTCAATCTCGCCCTTGTTACGGTCCACCCGGTTCACGAATCCCATGTTGAAGTACTCGTTGAGTTCCACTGCGGCGGCCTCCTGGCCGCGCGAGTCCGTGTAAGTGAACGCGGAGGGATCGTACTTGACCTTGAACGCGGCCGCGGCCAGCATCTCGTTTTGCGGGAATTTGGTGATCACCACATCGAGTCGCACCCACTGGCGCAGGCCGATGGTTGCCTGGCGCTTGCTGAACTCGATGACCACATCCGCGTCCGCGTCGCCCGATGCTTCCTCAAGGGCTGATATCCCGAGGCTGGCCTCCATGATGGACGCCTTGCGCTCCGGGGCCGTGAACTCGATTTCATTGTGCAGGGCCGTGGCCGTGAGCGTGCTGTTCTCGCCCTCGAGGGACGACAGCAGCAGCGGGTCCAGTTCGCCCTTGTATCCGGCCAGGCGCTGATATCCCGAGTTGGCCGTAACCCGTTCCATGTTTTCCGCATATATGGACGATGTGAATGTGATGGACGAAAGGCCCGGCTGCATGAACTTGAGCGGAATGCGCAGCAGAATCTTGTTTTCTGACAGAGGCTTGTCTGTCTGCACTCTGTAAACCAGCGCGCCGTTCAGGGAATCCACGGTGAATTTCTCGACCTTGCTGAAAGCGGGATCGCTGGCGTAGTGCGTGCGGTCCGACAGGAGCATGACATATTCGGGGTTCACGGACAGGGAGACCCATGCGCCGCGCACGGACTCGCCGG
>JAGUYV010000427.1 GCA_020061125.1 bacterium
CGCCCGGCCCTGGTGCGCGCGCTCCAGGCCATGGCGCAGGGCGCGGACGCCTTGGTCCCGGCCTCCGGCCCGCACTACCAACCCCTGTTTTCCATCTATGCCAAATCCTGCCTTCCAATTGCTGAAAAGCATCTTTTCGAGGGGCTGCTCAAAATTTCCGATATGTTCCCGATGCTGACCATGCGCGTGATCGGTGAAGACGAACAGCGCCGCCACGACCCGGATCTGATCAGTTTTTTCAACATCAACACGGCAGCGGACTACGAACGCGCCATGGCCATGGCGCGCGGCGCGCGCGCCGTAACCGCCGCAGACTGATTCGTTCCCCTTTTTCCATCCGGTACTTTTTTCCTTGACCCGTGAAGGTTAAACTAAATAATTATGGTCTGCCCGGCCAGGGCCGCCGCGCGCGGCCGCGCGCAACTGTTCCTCGCGCGCAAAACCACAGAAACGAGGAAGGAGTCATGACCAAAGCAAACCTCAATTTCGCGGAACTGCCATTTTCCTTCATCCCCACGGATTACAACATCCGTTACACCTTCAAGGACGGGGTATGGGACAAGGGCGTCCTGACGCAGGACCAGACCCTGCCCATGCACATCTCGGCCACATGTCTGCACTACGGGCAGCAGGTGTTCGAGGGGCTGAAGGTTTATGAAAGGCCGGACGGGCAGGCCCAGGTATTCCGCATTGACCAGAATTCCAAGCGCATGAACCGCGGCGCGGACAAAATCCTCATGCAACAGGTGCCCGAGGAATTGTTCATCGAAGCCGTGTTCCGCGTGGTGAACGCCAACCGCAAATTCATCCCGCCGCACGATGCGGGCGGCGCGGCCATGTATGTGCGCCCCATTCTGCTCGGCACCGGCGTCCAGCTTGGCGTCAGCCCCAGCACCGAGTACACATTCATCGTGTTTGTGTCTCCGGTCGGCCCCTACTACAAGAGCGGGTTCGCGCCCGTGCACCTCATCGTGGAGGAAGAAGTGGACCGGGCCGCGGCCCTGGGCGTGGGCGACATCAAGGTGGCGGGCAACTACGCCGCGGGCATGCGCGCCACTATGGGCGCCAAGAAAAAGGGCTTCAGCGAAGTGCTCTACCTGGACAGCCGCCACAAGAAATATCTGGATGAGTCGGGATCGTCCAATTTCTTTGGTGTGACCGGGGACAACCGCTATGTGACCCCGTCAAGTCCGTCCATCCTGCCCAGCATCACCAACATGTCCGTGCAGCAGATCGCAAAGGACAAGGGTCTGGCCGTGGAGCCGCGCCTGGTGGCCGTGGAAGAACTCGCGGATTTCGTGGAAGCCGGATGCTGCGGCACTGCGGCCGTGATTTCCCCGGTGGGCAGCGTCACGCATAGGGACAAGAAATTCGAGTACTGCAAGGGCGAAACAGTCGGCCCCATCGTGACCGATCTTTACAAGACTTTGAGCGGCATCCAGTTCGGCGTGATTGAAGATCCATACGGCTGGACGCGCATCGTGCCCGAGGGCGTATAACGCCGGCTGAACCTACCGTCCGGCCGGGCAAACCAGCGACAACAGCGGCCGGGGCGCGCATGCGCCCCGGCCTTTTGCTTTTTCCGGCTATGCCAAAAACCGGCGTTGCACCGCGAATGCCGTTCAGTTCCGCTAAAAATCCGTTTGTCAGGAAATAATTTTCCAGAGTTTGTCCTTGGAGAAGGACATGTAATATGCGAGGGCTTCGAGCTTGGTCGTGAGATCCACGGACAGGACCTTGATTTCCTCGTCCACAATCAGAGACACGGGTGCGAAGTTCAGAATGGCCTGAACGCCCGCTCCGCAGAGAACGTCCGCAACCTCCTGGGCAGCGGCCGCCGGGACCGTGACCACGCCGATTTCAATTTCATTCTCTTTGATATAGTCAGTGAGAGCTTCGGAGTTGAGGATGGGAATCCCGTTGTAGTCGGTTCCGACTTTCTGCGGGTCGGAATCGAAGATGGCCTGGATGATGAAGCCGCGCTTCTGGAAGCCCGGGTACTGGCTGATGGCGAGGCCCAGGTGCCCCGCGCCCACGATGACCACTTTCCACTCCCGGTCCAGGCCCAGAATGTAGCGCAGTTCCTTGAGCAGATATTTGACATCGTAGCCCATGCCCCGCTTGCCGAAATCGCCGAAATAGGACAGGTCCTTGCGAATCTGCGAGGATTTGATGTTGAGTTTTCCTCCGAGCGCTTCCGAGGAAACGGTGTCAATGCCGCGCTTGGTGAGGTCTTCCAGCGCGCGGAAATAATAGGACAGCCGCTCAATTGTGGTTTTGGGGAATTTGTAACGCTTCTTTTTCGGCATGCTGCTTTATGTCCCGCGTCCCGCGCCCTATGTGAAAATTGTAACGAGCCGCGGTAAAAAAAATTAGTGTGTTCTAAAAAATAATGCCGAAGGCCGGACTTGAACCGACACGCGGAATTACCCGCACCAGCACCTCAAGCTGGCGTGTCTGCCAATTCCACCACTTCGGCGTGTTGGTTGTTTTATTATATGAACGAATTTTCCAGTGTCAACATTGATTTGAAATTATGAGCCTGAAACGGGAACGCCGCCGTTTTGAGAACCATTTCCGGTTATTTTTCATCGGGCCATTGTGACAGAATCGCCGGGAGCCGGAAAGCGCGGAAATCCAGAAAATACAATCCGCTGACGATGAGAAAAGGAATGTAGGCCTTGAGCGGAGCGCCCAGCCATACCACGGCCGCGCCGCTCATGGCGATGACTTCGCCAATTGTGGAGAGCACGAAGCACGCCATCACAATCCGCGCGCGCGTATGCTCTGCGCCCGGCGGGAGCAGAAGCCAGCGCAGCGGCCGCGACACCACTAAAAGCGCCACCGAGCCAGCCAGGCACAACGAAAGCGCAAGTTGCAGGTCCACGGCCACGGCGAGCGGCCAGCGCGAAAGCAGCCACGCGGCCACGGCGTACACCATGGGCGAAAAAAACACTCCGTTCATCATGCGCACGAGATCAGTTCTTGTAATGCGGGAAAACATGGGGAATGCGCCTGCCCAGAATGAGTTGCCGGACGGGTCAGCGGCCCGGCTGCGCCCCTGGTTTTTCGATGCGGAACCACCATACATCAATAGGCCGCATCTCGAACGCCAGAACCTTGTCCGAATAATCAAATTTCCGCAGCCGGTTCCGTTGACCCGAATCCTTGTCCGCGGCGCGCCGGGTGTAATCCTGCAAGGGCACGATGTCCGATCCGGGCGCGTCCTTTTCCCTGGGAGGGGACACGAACAGGTCCGGACGCAGGTAGTGAGGCATAGCCTCGACCCTGGCGGCGTCAAGTCCGGAGATGTTGATGCGGATGTCGAGATGGCGGCGCGAGTAGCTCACGGCCAGCAGAAAATAAGCGTTTTCGTCTTCCTTGAGCAACAGATCCACGGGCGCGCCCGGCGGGTCCAGCACGGGCTTGCGCGCGGAATCCTTGAGATTGAAGATAAAGGAATTCGCGTTGAGATCCGATACCACGCGGGCCAGCGCCCGCCAGGGGCCGTCGCTGCGTTTCACATCCATGCGCTCGCCGTGCGCATCCCGGAACATGATGCCTTTGGCGCCGTTGGCGATGGCCTGGTGCGCCATGTTGTACAGTTCCTCCTCGCTGGGGCGGACATTTCCGAACGACAGCGAGAAAATTCCCGTGTCATAGTGAGCCTGGAGCAGGGCCAGGACCGGGCGCTGGCCCGCGGCTGCGGCCACGGCCGCGCGCACCTGGTCGCGCACCATGTGAATGGGGTAATACGGAAGGGGCCAGGGCGCAACCATGAACCAGTTGGCCGCTGGCATGTAGTCCATGATCGCGTCCTGCTGCGAAACCGCTGCGATCAGAGGATGCGCCGGGTCGTTTTGAGAAGTGAAGAAGCGGATGTCCTTTATTTGCTCTGGCGAGATGTTCTGATTGTGCAGGGGCCGCGGGAACAGGAACCAGCCCATGAGCGCGGGACGCGACGCGCGGCGCTGCACCGCGCGGCTCAACAGGCGCAGTTCCGTTTCGTCCGCGTTCTCGATGCGCTCCGGCGGAAACGCGGGCATGAGAATCGCCTTGAGTCCCAGGCGTCCGGCTTCTGCCAGAAAATGCTCGTGCATGTCCAGTTCGTCCGCATTACAGCAGCTTGTATGCGTATAAACAAGATTGAAGCCCGCCTCTTTCACGGACTTGAAATCCTCGGGGAACACATTGAACAGGCCGATGGGGAAAAAATGCAGCCCGCCGATGGTGATGGCGTGCCCGTGCGCGGGGTCCGTGCCCACGGCGTTGGGATCCTGTTCCTGCTCCTGGCCCGCGCCCGCGCCCGAGGCGCCGGTCCGGGCGCTCACGCATTCCGCATAGCAGGCGTCGAAACCGCGGTAGTCATTTGCGCACCGGGTGCGGCAGAACAGCTTGATGTCCGTGGAAACCTGCGCGCGTGCGGCGGCGCCGCACAGAAGAACCGGCAGCATGAAAGCAAACAATGTGCGCGCGCGCCTTGCCATCGGCACATTATATCACCAACCGCCATGCGCGGACCATATATGAACGCGGCGCGTTGTTTGCGGCCGGGTCAAGGATATAATAAAGGATTGCGGCGCACCGCGCCGCGCGGGGAGTCTTTGCATGAAACGCGCCAGAGCACAGGAACCGGTTCAAGGCCGCACGCGCGCGCGACTGGCCGCTTTGCTGCACGGCAAATCACCGTCCGTTCCTTACGACAACAGCCGCGTGTGGGGCGGCGCACTGCGCATTGTGATCAACGGCCGGGAACTGCCACCGGACATGTGCCGCATCTTCCTGGACACGGACGCGGGCGAAACCGTCACCGCGCGCATCCGCGCCGAACTTTTCGCCGACGGCGTTACCAACAACGGCCCGCTTCGGCCCGAACACGCGGACGCGCGCCTGTGGCTTGATGTAAACGAACACGGGTTCCACGACGAGCGCGGTGTGCATCACCCGCCCCTGCCCCGCTATGAGCCGATGCGCCTCTGCGAAATCCCGCCATCGCGGCCCGGCGCGGCCGTGTTCGAATCAGACGAATTTGCCATCTCGGCCACGGGCGTGTTCCA
Source organism: bacterium (assembly GCA_020061125.1). Lineage (GTDB taxonomy): Bacteria > UBP15 > UBA6099 > UBA6099 > DSWB01 > DSWB01. The sequence goes on from JAGUYV010000427.1 coordinate 5,058, forward strand.
CTACACCGCCGCTTTTTCCGCGGATTCGCTCCCATTCCAGGACCCGGCCAAACAATGGATCACGGTCAACCAGTTGTCGGACAACCGCGACGGCGTGATTGTGTGCTCGCCCGCATCCGTGCGCGGCTGCCCGTCCATCGCCGAGGTGTGCATCCGCAAATACGGCTCGGCCGTACAGGACGGCGCCTTCCGCAGCCGCCGCATCAGGGATCTGGCCGACGACCTCGAAAACATCCCGGCCGAAGTCATTTACCTGCTTCCGTTTTTCCTTCCCGGCACTATGGACTCGCACACGGGCGAGGATGTGCGCAAGGGAGAACTGGGCAGCATCTACGCGGTCAAGGACTTTTTCCGCATAGACCCGGCGCTGGTGACGCCGCCCGCGGAGACCGACATCCCCGGCCTGGTCAGCCTGGGGCTGATCACCGGGCAGGACCTGGCCGAACTGCTGACCGGAGAACAACAGAACGAGCTGCGGTTTGTCAACGACCTCGCCGCGCGGCCCGTCCAGGAACTGCTCGCCCTGCTGGGTCCGGATACGCTCACGCAGCTCATCGGCCGCGCCGAAATGCGCTGGCTCGTGGACAAGGCGCACGGCCTGGACAAGCGCGTGATCTTCGACCTGGTGCTGATGCAGACCAGCCGCGACTGCCCGCTGATTGATCAGCACATCGAATGGTACGCGCTCGACGAGCACGGCCGTCCGCGCAAGCACAGCATCGCCTGGCTCGATTACTCGGATGTGGCCTTGTTCGACCTCAAGTTCAACAAGCCGCTGCAGAATTATTTGAGCGGCGTGGCCCCATACTGGATCAGCGTGTGCGATTTCGACGGCGTGCGCATAGACGCGGCGCAGACCGTGGACCGCCCGTTCCTCAAGCAGATCAAAAACCGCATCAACGCCATCAAGCCCGGCGCCATCGTGCTGGGCGAAACCCTGTGCCCCATGGAACAGGCCGCGGATGTGACCACGGACATGTTTTACACTCTTCTGGTGGACCACCATGTGCACAGCCAGTCCGCAAACGCATACTTCGACATTTTCGAGGAAATCCACGCGCGGTTCGCGCCCGGCGCCGTTGGCATGGCGTACTTCGAAAACCACGACAGCCGTCGCGCCACGCGCGCCTGGCACGAGCAGTACCACGAGCGCATGCTGCGCGAACCTGAACTGTTCCACTACTGGGCCGCGCAGGCCGCGGGCGCGGTTCCGGCCCCCATGCGCGAAAATCCCTGGGATGTGGCATACTACCCCGCCCTTTTCAAGAATATCCTGTGTTCGGTGATCAACTGCTGCGCGGGATCCAGCGACCGGGTGCGGTTCGCTTACGCCTTTGAAATGGGCACGGACTACGGCGAGGAGCAGCGCACAGATTTCGAAAACTCATCGCCCCTGTATCCGCACCTGCGGACCGAGTCCCCGCACAGTCTGCTGCACGAGGCATACAACGAACTGGCGCGGGTCAAGGCCGCGCACCCGCTGCTGCACCAGGGCAGCGTGTGGTACCTGCGCAACGGAGGCCCGGGAGGCGACCCCGCGGACCAACTCATGACCTGGGTCAAGTACGACGCATCACGCGCCATTCTCATTGCATGCAACCTCGACCCGGCATCGGCGCACAGGGCCTGCCATCCCCTGCCCTTTGCGCCCCTGGACCCGCAGTGCGAATACAGGGTTGTGTCTCTATGCGACACCTACGCCCTGCTTGGCGCCATGCACCGCAACAGGCTGCGCGAACAGATCACGGGCGCGGAACTCATGGGCACGGGCCTGCCCCTGCTGCTGCCGCCCCTGTGCGCGCTCATCCTGGACCTGGTCCCGGCCCATGCCTGAAACCCGTTTCCCACATTCTCCCCCTGGAGACAATTCCAATGAGTGACGCGCCAACATGCGTATTCTGCAATCCCAATCCCGGGGACATCATTGAAGAAACCGGACACTCCCTTGCGCTGTGCACCGCGGACGCCATAAAGCCCGGCCACATCATCATAGCGGCAAGGGAGCATGTAACGGCGTTCGAGGATTTGAACGGCGAACAGGCCGCGGACCTGTACGCGCTCGCCGCGCGCACGGCTGCGCGCGCCAGGGCCGTTTTCGGGGCGCAGAAATATTACACCGTGTCCATCGCCGACATGGTGCCGCATTTCCACCTGCACTTGCTGCCGCGCATGCCCGGCGACGCACCCATCGGC
>JAGUYV010000390.1 GCA_020061125.1 bacterium
CCGCAACGCCCTCCACAACAACCACCGCCACGCCCGCGGCTACGGCGCCGCCCGAAACGCCCGATGATATCCCCGATACCGTTCCCGATGCGCAGCCTTCCCCCGCAACCGCTCCGGCACCTGTCCCGGCGGCCCCCGCAACCGGCACGGAAGCAGCAACCGGCACTCCTTCCACACCGTCCGGTTCTGTGCCGGACACGCAATCCAAGGACGCCCCCGCGCCGCCAAAAATCGGCCCGGTTCAAATCACCGGCTTCACGGAAATCATTTCACAGAATGCGTCCGTGAGCGGTGGCAGCGAATACCATTTCCTGTCCCAGAACGGGCTGCTCTATTTCGACAAATTCCGGCAGCGCACGCACATCAATCTGGAAGGGGAGCTGGACAACGGAACCGTTCTCACGGGCGAGTTCGTGGAAATGCCGTACCTGGATCGCGTATTCCGGCTCGAAGCTACGCATAAGCGGTACAAGGCGCTGATCGGGGACACATCCGCGGAATTCGAATCCGGCCCCATGACCTCGTTCCGCAAGCAGATCCGGGGGCTGGACCTGTACTACGACCTCGGCAGCGCGCGGCTCGATGTGCTGTTCAGCAAACAAAAATCGCGCACCCAGTCGCAGACCTTCGTGGGCCGCAATGTGCGCGGCCCATATGCCCTGCGTGACACGGGCCTGGTGGAAAACACCGAGGTGGTGCGCGTGAACGGCCAGCCCGTGCCACGCTCCGAATACACCATTGACTATTTCATGGGCCAGATCACCTTCAACCGGGTCATGGACCCCGGAGACACCATCGAGGTGAATTACGAATCCGAGGTGTGGCTGGACTTGCGCACCGGCAACTTGTTCGGTGTCACCCTGCAAAGCGATTTCATGCAGGGCCGGGCCAGCGCGGGCGTGTCGTTCCTACGAGAGGAAACGGATGTGCTGCCCCAGGCCAAGGTGTTCAGCGAATCCAGCGAGGCGTCCAAGCAGAACCTTCTGGACGCGGACACGGGCGGCTATGTTTTCTATCTCGGTCAGACGCGCCTGGAAAAGAACCATGAACTGATCACGGCGCGCGCCACGGACACGGTCACGCTGCGCAAGGATACGGACTATTTCATGGACTATGCATCGGGCGTGGTCACCTTCGCCACGGGGTCCGCAACATTCGCGGCGCTGCCCGGTTCCGCAACCATCACCGTGGTGTTCAATTACTACGACCAGAGCTATGTCCAGTGGGTGCAGGACGAAGAATTGAGCGGAGACGGCGAAATCGAGTACATGCTGTCCTACGAGCGCATCTACGGCGGCACGGAGTACGCGGCGATTTATATCAACGGCGCTTTCGTGCGCCAGCTCATCGCGGGCGTGGATTACGAGATCAGCGAGGGCAACAACTCGATTGTGTTTCTGGACGCGGGCGCCATGCCGTCCAGCAGCTTTGGGAGAACGGTGCGGATCAGCTACGAAATCGTGCCGGGCGCGGAATTGAGCGTGTCCGATGTTACGGCCGCGCGCACGGTGCAGTCCGTGTTCGGGGAAGCGGCATTTGGAGCGTGGAAGGTGTCGGCAGAGGCCGCGCAGAGCGCTTCGGACCTGCGGCTCAAGACCGTGCCCGTGGTCGAGGAAATCGTGGGCTTTGTCACGGACGCCTCGCAGACCGAATTCCTGCTCCGGCATCAGGCCATGTACAACAGCGTGGAAATCTACTTCAACGATGTGTCCGCGCCGTCCGCGCGGCAGACCTCCGGCTCGGACTTCGTTGTGGAATACGATGCGGCCACGGACCGCACGCGCATCCGCTTCAAGCGCGACATCCCTCTGGGCACCACGATCATCGCGAATTACAAATTCCAGTCCAGCGCAGATTACCTCAAGAGCCGGGACGGCAAAGCGGGCCGCCTGGTGGCGGAATACGACGGGCGCGGCGCAAAGTTCCGCGGCGAGTTCATGAAGAAAAGCCCGCTCTTTACGCCGGTCACGGCATACAACGATCTGGAAAACGAGCGCGTTTTCGCAACGCTGTCAATCGCGGACATTTACAATTTATCGCTTGACCTGGACTACGCCCGGCAGACGCATTACCAGGATCTCGCTTCGTCCGCCCAGACTGAATTCGACAAACTCAAAACCCGGCTCGGCTACAGTTTCGGCGATGGCCACAGCCTGGCCTACACCATGGAAACGCACACGAGGCAGGACAACCTGGCCGCGCGCCTCACGGACACAAGCCTGTCCGGGCAGCGCGTGGACGCGGTGTACAGGGTGAACGAAACCATGTCCGCCAAAGCCTCGTACGAGATGCGGGACATTGAGGACGGCGCCGGGCGCGCCGCGGACCGCGATGTGCAGCGCGGCAGCCTTGGCCTCAACTGGCGACCCTCGCAGCAGCTTCAACTGGACCTGACCCTGGGCGACAGCGCCCTGCGTTCCGCGCCGCCCGAATCCTTGGGCATGGAGTCCTTCACCATCCGCACTCTGCTCACGCAGCTCAACGCCAGGTACCTGCCGTCCCCGAGCCTGTCCGTGAACATCAACATGGACAAGCAGAACATCGAGGACACGCGCGAGGACGCGCCCGGCGGCAAGCTGGACAACATTCGCGCCGAGGTGTTCGGCAAAGGCGCGCCCTTCAGCGGCCGGGAGGGTGTGTTTAAGGAATACCTGATCAGCTACTACAGGCAGGACCGCCCGGATCTTGTGTTCGGCGACTCGCGCACGGATGTGTCCACGCTGCGGCTCACCCTGCGCGCGGGCGCGCAACTCATGGTGATTCCGTCGTTCACTGCTTCGAAGTCGCTGATAGGCACAGGAAGCCGGAGCCGGGACAACACTGCGGGCGTGCGCGTGCAGTACCGCGACGGCGCAACCGTGGGCTGGCGCGCGGCCGCGGGTTACAGCTCCAGCGCGCGCTCCGGCAGGAATGTGCCCATCTCCAACCCGTCCGCCGCCACCACATACGACAGCGATCAGACCCAGATTTCCCTGTTCCTCGATTACATGACCGGAGACAGATGGTCCTGGAGCGGCATCTACCAGAACACGGCCTCGTCCGGAACCGGCAACTTCAGCAGTACATCTTATACGAGCAAGCTGAATTATCTGCTCAACGACTCAAGCAGCCTGCGTCTGGTGTACAACCTGGATCAGACCGCGGCGTCCGGAGACCGCACCACCTTTGAAGCCGGCGCGGTCACGAGGTTCGACAAAAACATGGATCTGGATGTGGAATACAAAACGCAGGACCAGACCGGCTCCAGCGGCAGCGATTACAACGGCACGCTTTTCACCATGAAGCTGCGCATCACCTTCTGACGCGACCGAGCTGGATTTTTCCGCGGCTTCGAATACAATACCTGCAACAGCGCCGCGCGCGCATGGAAGCGAGGGGATCCGGTTTGGCCAAAAAGAACGCCTATGAAAAGAACATGAAGCGGCTCGAGGAAATCACGGAAAAAATCGAGCAGGGCGAACTCGATCTCGACAAGACCGTGGAACTGTTCGAGGAAGGCACCAAGCTGGCCGGAGAATGCCACGAGTTTCTGAACAGCACCGAACTGAAGATCAACAAACTCATCAACGGCGAAACACTGGAAACAACCGAATTCAAACCTGAATGAGACGCGCCCGGACGCGTGGCGCAATATGTTCACGAAAGAGCGGAAATCCCGTTCAAAGTCTGAATGATGGAATCGGCGCGCCGTTCCCAGGTGTGATCGCGCAGCACGCGGGCGCGTGCGCGCGCGGCCATGGCCCGGCGCTCGTCCCCGTTTTCGAGATAAAACGCGGCCAGGCGGCGCAGGTCTTCCAGATCCCGGTACACGGCGATCTCTTCGCCGGGCGCGAACAGCGCGGCCGCGTCCTCGCGCCAGTCCGTGAGCAGGAATCCGCCGCACGCGGGCGCATCGAAGGCGCGCTGGTTCAGCGCCGTGGCCAGTTGCACGCTCGATACATTCAAAATGATCTTCGCCGAACTGTACACCACGGGCGTCTCGTTTTCATAATCCACGGGCGCATGGGCGCGCGCATGCGCAAGGCCCAGGTCCGCCCAGCCCGGCCCGCCGTACACGGAAACCTGGCATTCCGGCAGGGCGCGCACGGCTTCCAGGCGCTGATGCCGCGCAATCTGCGAGAGCACGGATTGCAGGAACATGTTGTGCTGCTCGGCGTTGCTCATGAATTGGCGCATGGCGTCCGCGAGCGCGGGCGGGTGGCGCTGGAGCACGGACTGGAGCAGGGCGTCCATGTCGCCGCCGCCCATGACGAGCCACGCCTCGAACGACTGCTGCGCCAGAGAGGTCAGCAGCGGGGGCCAGCCGCCCGCGCCGCGCTGCGCGGCAAAATCCGCGCTGTCCGCCACCGAGCCGATGAACGCGATATCCGCGGCGTGCGCGGGGTCCGGTTCGCGCGGGCGGAAAACGGCCGGATCGGTTCCGAGCGGCAGATAATGCCCCTGTCCGAACCGCTCTTGCAAGATCCGCGCGTAATGCCTGTCCCACACGAACACATGGTACAGGGGCGAGGCGTGCAGAATCGAGATGTCCTGAACGAACACGGGCAGCAGGGGTGAGTCGAAGAACAGGGCCGCGCAGGGAATTTCCAGGGCTTCGAAAAAGTGGCGGCCCTTGTGCGTCTCCGGCATGCCCGGCGGTTTCGGCAGCAGGCCCGAGGAATTATAGAACGCGGCGAAATGCGGCTTGAAGTCGAGGATGCGTTCGCGCGTGTGTTCGAGGAACGCGTTCATGTTCGAATTGGACACGGGGCGCGTGTCCGCGATGAGCACGGAATGGCCCAGCGCCTCGAAGCCCGCGGTCAGGCCGCGCATGATGTGCGGGGCCGCGACGCCGCGCGACAGGATTATGACGATACGCAACGGATTTTCTGTTTGTGGCATGCGGCTGGCGGGCGCGTGGCCGGGCTATTTCTTTTTGCCCTTGTTCTTCTTGAGTCTGGCCTTGCGCTTCTTGTCCTGCTTCTTTTTCTTCTTGAGGCTTTTTTTCATCCTGCGCGTCATCAGATATTCATCAACATCCTCGGGGCGGGTGAAGCGGTACTTGTCCCACACCACGCCCTGGGTGTTGAAGGTGCATTCTTCCGGGTCGTAGGACGAGCACACGGTGGGATGTTCCCCGTACACCTTGCACATGTTCTTCTTGTCCAGGTTGTCGCACGGGGTCACGAATTCCACGATCCACTGCTTTTCGTGGTCGCGGTACACATTCACATTCTTGTGAGCCGTGAACCATTTGATTTCATCGAAGTCGGCCTTGGTCTTGGGCTTGTCCAGGTACACGGACACATAGCGGCAGCATTCAGCCTTGCATTTTTCGAAGTTGCATTCTGTCATGATGTGGAATTTGTCCTTGATGTGTCCGTGGCCGCGGTGCGGGTGGACGAGATGAGCACATTCCTGTCGAGCGGCATGTAGTAAGTGGCGGCGCGTTTGAGGTCCTCGGAAGTGTTGTTGGGGAAGGACATGACCTCGACCACGAGGCCGCGGGATTTGAGCATATTGACCAGATCCACGAAATCGCCGTCGCCGGAGATGAGCACAATGACATCCACGCGTTCGGCGATGGCGATGCTGTCAATGGCGATGCCCATGTCCCAGTCGCCCTTGGCCGTGCCGTCGGGCCGCAGGCGCAGATCCTTGGACTTGATCTCGAAGCCGATGTTTTCGAGGATGTTGAGAAACCCGGACTGGTCAATGTCCGGAGACTGCACGATGTACGCGATGGCGCGGATGAGCTGCCGGTCCTGCACGCAGTATTTCATGAGCTTGGAGAAATCAACCTTGGAGTGGTACTGGTATTTTGCGGAGTAAAACAGGTTCTGCACATCCACAAAAATGGCGATGCGCTGTGCGGTGAGGAGTTGTTTTGCGGATTTGGATTTGATTCTGTGTTCGATTTCCATTGGGTGCGTCTCACTTTTCCATTATTTGTTTTCCATGCGGCGGCGTGCGCTCATGGCGCGTGCGATGGTGTCGCCGTCCAGGAATTCGAGGTCCGCGCCCATGGGAATGCCGTGGGCGGGCCTTGTGATTTGCAGGCCGAGGGGTTCGAGGATTTCGGCCAGATACAGGGCGGTGGCTTCGCCTTCGATGGACGGATTGGTGGCGATGATGATTTCGTTGACCGGCCCGTTTTTTGCGCGCTGCACGAGTTCGCCGGAGCGGATGGCGGCCGCGCCCTTGCCCGAGGCCGGGTTGAAGGTGCCGCCCAGCACATGGTACACGCCCCGGTACCCGCCCGCGCGCTCCAGTGCCAGCACATCCTCGGCGGATTCCACCACGCAGATGGTGGCGGCGTCGCGCTCCGGGTCCGCGCAGATGGGGCATGGGTTGCTGGCCGTGTCCGTGTAATTGCCGCATGCGGTGCAGCGGGTGATGTTCTTGTGCACGCCCACCACTGCGCGCGCCATTTCCACGGCGTCGTCGTAAGAACCGTTCAGAACATGCCAGGTCATGCGCGCGGCCGAGCGCGGGCCTACGCCCGGAAGGCGGCGGAACGCTTCGATGAGCCGGGTGATGGGTTCGGGGTAATTCATGCGTGGACCCGCTGCGGATTCAGAATTTCAGCCCCGGAATGTTGGGCATGGGCAGCCCTTTGGTGATGGATCCCATTTTCTTCTGCGCGTGCTCCTCGGCCTTGGTCATGGCGTCCCGCACGGCAAACAGCACCAGATCCTCGAGCAGCGACGGATCGTCCGGGTCCATGACCGAGGGGTCAATTTTGATTTCGAGCACTTCCTTGTGCCCGTTCACTTTGCAGGTGACCTTTTTGCTCGGGTCCTCGCCCACGAGTTCGGAGTCGCCGAGTTCCTTCTGCATCTTTTCCATGTCCTGCTGCATTTTTTTAATGAGGTTTCCCATGTTCTGCATATTGAACGACATGGCTGTTGTCTCCTTTTGTCATGTTAGCTCTTTGTTGTTTGGAAAGGTTTCATTGATCTGTTCGAACAACGACAGGTTCTGGGCTTCGGGTTCCACGGGCTGCGGTTCCGGCTCGACGGCGCGCTCCTCGGCCTCCTGGGGCGGAGTCTCGTCGTCGCCCCCGCGGTCAATGCGGAACAGGATGCGCAGATCGCGGCCGAATTTCTCGCTCGCCGCCTGCCGCAGCAGATCCGCGTAATCCTTTTCCTGCGCGCTTTCCTTTTTGAATCGGTTCTCTGGCGCGTAGGAGAGCACAATGGTGTTTTCGTCGGGCATGTGCGCGGCGGCGTCCGCAAACACCAGGTACCGGGGCAGGTTTTTCTTTCTGATGCTTTGCAGGATGGATTTCCATGCGGCGTCGAACCCGCCGTCCGGAGCGGGATCCAGTTCTTCGGGCGGATCTTCGGGATCCGGTTCTTGCTGCGGAACGGCATCAGCCTGTGGCGATTCCTGGGCCGCGGGCGCCGGTTGATTGGCGGGTACGGGTTCCGGCGCGGCCGGAACGGGTCTGGGCTTTGCCGGGGCCTTGCTCTTTGCGGGAGCGGGCCGGGCGGCGTCCGCTTGGTCCGCGCCCGAGGCCAGGTCAATCATTTTAATGATGAGAATTTCGAGGATGATGCGCGGATACACTTCCCAGCGGATGCGGTCCTCGACGCGCGCCACTTCGTCCATGAGCGCCACGAGCGTGGGACGGGGCAGGGCGCGCGCGCGGGCGCGCAGGGCGTCTCGTTCGGCGTCCGTGTAAGTGTCGCGGGGCGGGTTCAGGCCCTGTCGCAGAAGATAGATGTCGCGCAGCAGTTCCATGACAAGGCGCAGGAACAGGCTGAAGCTTTTGCCCGCGTCGAAGAATTTCTGGAACAGCTCGAAGGCCTGTTGCGCATCCGCGCTGAACACGGCCTCCATGAATGTGATGATTTCGCTTTTCTCGACCAGGCCGAACATGAGCGTGGCGTCGGCTGCGGTGATGGCGCCGTCGGAGAAGGACACCAGTTGATCCAGAATGCTGATGGAGTCGCGCATGGAACCGTCCGCGGACTTCACGATGAGGTCCGCGGCGCCGTCGTCTATGGTGTAGCCTTCGCGGGAGCACAGGCTGCGGATGTGGCCCGCGATCTCCGCATCGGTGAGGCGGCGGAAGTCGAAGCGCTGGCACCGGGATAGAATCGTGGGCGGCAGCTTCTGCGGCTCGGTGGTGGCCATGATGAACAGCACATGCTCGGGCGGCTCCTCGAGGGTTTTGAGCAGCGCGTTGAAAGCCTCGCGGGTGAGCATGTGGACTTCGTCAATGATGTAGACCTTGCGGCGGGCCTGCGAGGGCGGCACGCGCACTTTTTCCTTGAGGTCGCGCACATCGTCAATGCCGCGGTTGGAGGCGGCGTCAATCTCGATCACATCGAACAGCTTGTCTTTGGTGATGGCCGTGCATACGGGGCATGTGTTGCAGGGCGTGGGTGTGGGTCCGGATTCGCAGTTGATGCACTTGGCCATGATGCGCGCGGCGCTGGTTTTGCCTGTGCCTCGCGGGCCGCTGAACAGGTAGGCGTGCGCGATGCGGCCGCGCTCGATGGCGTTGCGCAGGGTGGTGGTCACATGCTCCTGGCCCACGATTTCATCGAAGTTCTGGGACCGGTATTTGCGGTAAAGTGACAAATAAGGCATATGCGGATCAGAACCTTTGATCGGGTTTTGTGTTATGGCCTGCCGTGCGGAGGCGCGTCATTGGGAGATGGCTGATAAAAATATAAAAAGACCGTGCACCGGCCTCCGATACGGAACTTCCCCGCGTTACCCTGGCAGTTAGCTCGGGCCAGGCGGATCTGCGGCACAGAGCCTGACACTGCTTACCGCTGCTACCTTCCGGTCCTGACGGGGTTCACAACCGGCCCTTGCGCAGGGCCCGGCCGTCAACACCACTTACCAGGGGCAGACCGAACAAGCACGCACCTCGGGCCGGAGTTCAACCCCGCTGTAGCGGATTGCGGGTTACAGGGCGCCGCTACCTCCCCGTCTAGCACGGTCTCTTTAACCTTTTTCAAGCTGCTCTCTGCATCGGCTTCGCCGACATACGATTATATTATAACCGCAATGCCTTTTCAATGGGAGCGCGCCCTTTACAACCGCGTGCGCGCGCCGCTACAATGAGAAACAACCGGACTGGGGGCTGATGCCACATCACCTTGTCGCGAATCGGCACATATTTACTTGCGTTCGCCGTGCTGGCGTACCTTATCTGGTGGGGGCTGCACATCGTGGGCTGCCTCACGCGCCGCGACTTCCGCATGACGGATAAAATTTTCTGGTTTGCGGTTCTGGCGATCCCCATCATCGGGCTTGTGCTGTACCGGGGCCTGGCGCCGGAGTTTTACAAGGCGCAGCCGCGCCGCATCGCTCCGGGCCGTGTGGTGTCGGGCCGCCCGGAGAACCCCGGCGCCGCGGCGGCGCA
>JAGUYV010000013.1 GCA_020061125.1 bacterium
CAAAACGCACCCAGTCCCGGTGTTTTTCCTCACTTTTGCTCATTTGCGGTACTTGGAAACAATGCCAAGAAAGCAAATAACGAGTTTTTCAACAGCCCCACAGGCCCCGGTTGTTTGACAACATGGGCGATGGAAAATAGGGGAAAATAAGGACGCTGGGTGTGTTGAAAAAGCCCGGCGGCCGTAAAAAGCAGGTACAGGCACGCGGAAAAACGCCGCGTTCCCAGTCCCTGTTTTTTACTGCGTTCGCGCTTTTGGTGTAGCTTATTGGGTTTTTCAACAGCCCCTCCCAGTCCCCAGTTTTTCGCAGCCTTGCGAATGTATGATTCATATCCTCGGTAGGCGAAGGGGTTTTCAACAGCCCCGCGGTCAGGGCTTGTCTTTGGGCGGGGCCGGGCGGGTGATCTCCGCACCCAGGGCGCGCAGCTTCTTGTCGAAGGCCTCGTAGCCGCGGTCCACATGCTCGATGTCGTACACCGTGGTGGTGTCCTGCGCGGCCAGGCCCGCGAGCACCAGGCCCGCGCCCGCGCGCAGATCCGGGGCGTTGACCTCGCAGCCCACGAGCTTGCCGCCTCCCACCACGATGGCGGTGTTGCCCTGGGTCTTGATGTCCGCGCCCATGCGCAGGAGTTCGGCCACATGCGTGTAGCGGTTCTCCCACACGGTCTCGCGGATGATGCTCACGCCGTCGGCGCGGGTGAGAAGCGCCATGATCTGCGGCTGCATGTCCGTGGGAAACCCCGGGTGGGGCAGGGTGGTCACGGTCAGGGGTTTGAGTTTCCTGCGCGCGGTGACCTTGAGTTCGTTGCCGGATTCCTTGATGGTCACGCCGGCTTCTTCGAGCTTGACGAGGATGGGCTTGAGGTCGCGGATGCAGGCTCGGCGCACGGTGACGGATCCCTGTGTGATGGCTGCGGCCACGATGAAGGTGCCGGCCTCGATCTGGTCCGGAATCATGTCGTGTTCCGCGCCGTGGAGTTTTCCCACTCCCTCGATGTGGATGGTTTTGGTGCCCGCGCCGCGCACGCGTGCGCCGATGGAACGCAGGAACCAGGCCAGGTCCACGATGTGCGGCTCCTCGGCGGCGTTCTCGATGATGGTGGCGCCCTGGGCCAGGGTGGCGGCCATGAGCACATTGGCCGTGGCGCCCACGGACGGGAAATCCAGGAACACATGCGCGCCCTTGAGGCCCTTGCAGCGCGTGTCCATGTAGCCTTGCTCGATCTCCATGTCCACGCCCATCTGCTGCAGCCCGCGGATGTGGTAATCCACGGGTCGCGAGCCGATGGCGCAGCCGCCGGGCATGGCCACCTTGGCGCGCCCGTATCGCGCCAGCAGCGGCCCCATCACATAGATGGACGCGCGCATCTGGTTCATCAGCTCGAACGGGGTCTCGAAATTGTTCACCCCGCTCGTGTCAATGATCATGGTGTGGTCTTCGCGCTTGATCTTCGCGCCGAGAGTTTCGAGCACGCGCGCCATGATGGCCACATCGGCCAGGTCGGGCACATTGCGCAGCACATTTTCCCCGGCGTTCAGCAGGCACGCGGCCATGATGGGCAGGCTGGCGTTCTTGCTGCCGTTCACATCCACCAGCCCGGTGAGGCGGCGTCCGCCCTGTATCCTGTAACATGGTTTGAACAATTCGGTCATGTGAGCAATCGCATCCTGAAGGAACGGCCTGGCGTTGCGCGCCGGAAAATCTGTTGCATTGTACCAGAGCGCGGATCAAATTTCAACAGGATTCGCGTGTGGCGGAATTTCACATGCGCGTGTAGCGAAAATCGCGACACGCCCGCCTGAAAGGGTTGCGCAACAGCATTTCAAAAGTAGCTGTAAAGCAACTCTGTGCAAATGCGAGCCGCTGTGCATCGGGAGAGAAGCCCGGGAAAGCCGCACGGCTAAAAGGTTTTTTGTCAACTCCCGGCGGGCGAGAGCGGGGCGCGGCCGATAAAAAGTGAAATATTTCACAAAAGTATTCCCGAAAATTTATATTTTGCGATTGTGTACATGGGTTTCCCTATCCCTTATACTCAATGTGTAAGGGCATAAAAAAAGCGGCCTTCCTGACAAGACCGCCTAGTGTGTCGAGAAGACACCAAGAGGGTTATGAGGGGTTATGTGGGAATAGAGTGCAAAGTTAGGTTAAAACGCATAAGAAAAGACCTCAACTGAATTTCCTCGAACACAGATTCTGATAGGAACGAGCCTTAACCGTTATTCTAAGGCCGTTTTTTTTGTTTTTCAAGCCTCATTTTCAAAAATGCGGGGAGCGGTTTTTGGAATGTCCATCTCCCGGCACGGTTATCCAGCGGGTGCGAAACGCACAACCTGGGGGATATTTTTATCATAAAGCCCCAGGCGGCTGATTCAAGGGTTTTTTTGAGAAAACCGGATTTGGCGCCGATCAATCCACGGCCAGGATCATGTCCACCATCACGGGGGCGTTCAGCGGAAGCACGGGCGCGGCCGCAGCCACGCGCGTGTGCCGCCCGTTTTCGCCCAGGATATCGTTCATGAGATCGGATGCGCCGTTGAGCACCGCGGGCTGGCCCGTGAAGTCCGGGGCGGAGGCGATCACGCCGTTGAGCCGCA
>JAGUYV010000067.1 GCA_020061125.1 bacterium
AGGCCGGAGGCCTCGACGGCGTGCTCCTGGCGGGGGATTTGCTCAAGAAAATGATCGAGTCCAAAAAAACCAAAACCCGCGCCGCGGCCGTGGACATCCTGCGGCACATCAAGGCGCGGCATTTCACGCCCACGCTTATGGATCTGCTGGAGGACCCCGAGCCGGAAATCCGCGCCCGCGCCGTGCGCGCCCTGGCAAAGTGCAAAGACCCGCGCGCCACGGATGCGCTCATCGGCGCGCTTTCATATCCCCGCCTGGCCCACGACGCGCAGAAAGGCCTTGCGGACCTGGGCAAAAAAACTCTGCCCGCGCTCCAGAAAGCCGCCGCGGAACACGCGGACCTGGATGTACGCCGCCGCTGCCTGCTGCTCATCGGAAAACACCACGGCGGCGACGCCCGCGACACCCTGCTCGCGGCGCTCAAGGACGAGGCCCATCCGGTTCTGCGCGGCGCGGCTCTCCAGGCTCTGGCCGCCGCTCACCTCGAAGGCGGCGACGCCGCGGATGTGCGCAAACATGTCACGGACTTCATCGCACAGGAAATCCGAGCTGTGTACACCCTTAGGTACGCCGCCGCTCTGTTTCAAACGAAATCCGCGCCGGAAATTTTTCCTGGAGCCATTTCCGAACAGGCCACGCAGGGTCTCGATCGCGTGTTCCAGGCCCTGGGTCTGCTTCTGGACCAGACCACCGTTCGCAGCATCTGGGCCAAGCTCAACGCCCCGGACAAGTCGCTGGTTCCCCTGGCCCTGGAAACGCTCGAAAACATCGGGCAGAAAGACATCACCAGACAGATCACGCCGCTGTTCGAGGAACGCTCCCCGGAAGACACTATGGCCGCGTGCAGGGATGTCATTGGAAAGGATGCTCCCGGCCCGGACGCACTTCTGGAGCGCTTCGCCCGTGACGCATCCCCCTGGATTCGCGGCTGCACCGCTTACGCATTGGGTCTGTCCGCGGACGCGCCCGGTGGCGCCGCGCTGCTCGAAGCCCTGGCCGCGGATTCCGATCCGTTCGTGGCCGAAACCGCGCACGCCGCGCTCAACAAGAAAACCGCACCGGAGGCTGACGCCATGCTCACCATGGAAAAAATCCTGTTCCTGAAAACCGTGCCCATCTTCGCGGGCATGTCCGGAGAAGAACTCCGCGCCATCGCGGAAATTGTTGAGGAAAAGGAAATCAAACGCGGGGACATTCTGTTCTATGAAGGCGAACCTGGCGAGGACATGTTCATGATCGTGAGAGGCGCGCTTCAAGCGCTCAAGGGACGGCCGGAGGACAATGTGGTGCTCGCCACCCTTGGGGAGCGCGACTGCATCGGCGAAATGGCTATCCTCGACGACGAGCCTCGTTCCGCATCGGCGCGGGCCGCGGAAGATGCGCTGCTGCTGAAAATCAAGCGCGACGATTTCCGGGATCTGATCGGCGAAGACCCGGCCGTGGCTTTCGGCGTGTTCCGCGTGTTCACACGACGCCTGCGCGCCGCCAATGTGGAGCACGAAGATCATGCGGCGGCGCCCATGAAAAACGCGGTGTAAACACCGGGCGCCTCCGCGCCCGGACAGCATCTCATTGCCTCATGGAAAATTTGATGCGCTGGTAAGTGTGCGCCTGGCTACGGCTCCACAACCGGGAGGCGCAGGAAAGAAGCCTGTCGCCCGCCGCGGTGGAACAGAAGCGAGGGCGGCTGGCCGGGCGGGTTTATATAGTGGTGCCGATCCGCGCCCGAAAGGGCCAGGCGGATGCGGTTGCCGCGCCGGAAGAGATACGAGGTGGGCAGCAGGTCGAACGCGATCCGCGCAGGCTCTCCGGGAACCATCGGCATGGCGTCCTCGCGAAGGAATGTGTGGTAAGGGACGCACAGCGCGTACGGCGGTTTTTTGCGGCTTTCCTTGCGGTGGATGGCGCGCAGGTTGCCTTCCGTCACATAGCGCACGGCCCCCAGCGGGGTTGTTTCTTCAAGATAGGCGATAAAATATCCGTCGCTTGCCGTGGATGTCACATGCAGCGTGACCACGGGATGTCCGGTCACTTCCATGTCCCGCGCCAGCGGCGCGGATTCGTAAACGAGCAGCCTGCGGTCCCGCCATTTGCGGTCCGAGTAATTCACGGTGGCGCCCACGCCGCTGGTCCAGCGCGACAGATCGCCCGACCCCGCGTCATAGTCCACGACATAGGAATCCGCGCCGTGTTTTGCGGGCGCTTCGAATGTCAGGCTGCGCTTTGGCCCCAGATAAAGCTCCGTATTCCTCGCGCGTGGAGGCCAGGTGTCCGCGGATTTCCATTGGGCCTGGCCCATGGTGAACCAGCGCACGCGCGGCACGGGGTCCATGCCCGTATCCTTGCCCTTGAGGTGGAAATCGAAGAAGCGCAGCAACTCTGCGTTGTGATCGTAATTGCAGGGCTGTGCGTTGTGCGTGGGGCCGATGTTGTGGCGTCCGGCGTGGTCCCAGGGCCCGATGATGAGCCGGTTATGCGGGTTGGAGAGGGTCATGTGCCGCTTGATGGCCGCGTGCTGGTACGCCATGTCCCACCACCCCCCGTAACTGAACACCGCGCACCCCGGATTGTCAATTTTCTCCGCATATGTGTGCGGGCTGAAATAGTCCACGGTAACGGATCCGAGCCGCGGGGCCAGCGCGGACGGCGTGGCGTCGTCGCGGAAGGTCATATTGACCGCGGCTTCGTGCACATCGAAATTCACCGCGTGATCGGCCACGGCCTCTTGCACCGTTTTGTAGTCCGGGTCGTCGTCCGCGGGGCGCACGCCCTTGACGATTTTTTCCATAAGCGACAGGGCGGCGCGATCCGCGGCGCTCGCGATGCGACCGGCCGCTTGCGGGTCCATACGCGCCTTTTCCAGCAGCCCCCGGCTCATAATGCCGAGCCACATGCCCAGAACCTCGTGCGGGTCGTTGCGGTCGAACCCCTTGTTCATGCGGCCCCAGTATTTGGTGAAGTAGAACTGGTGCATGCCGCCCGGAAATGCTACATCCGTGAACACATCGAACAGGCTGAAACGCGGGATTGCGGCTTTGACCGCGGGATGCCGGTTGACGAGCAGCATCTCGGCGGTTGTTCCGGTATAGGAAATGCCCGTGGCGCCCACGGCGCCGTTGCTCCAGGGCTGGCGGATGATCCAGTCCACAATGTCCGCGCCGTCGCGCACTTCCTCCTCGTACCACGGGCAGGGCCTGTTGCCGAAAGACGCGCCGCTGCCCCGCGCATCCACATCAATCCATGCATAACCGTTCTTCACAAAGAACTCGCGCGATTTTCTGGCGGAATCCGCAATCCAGGTTTTAACGACCCGGTCGAAAGGCGCGTGCATAATTACGCCGCGCTGGTACCGCGTCTGGTGCAGCACGGCTGGCGTCTTGCCGTCGCGCGGCTGTCGCGGCAGGTAGACATCCACGGCGATGCGTACGCCGTCCCTCATTGTCAGATACAGGGATTTGCGGATCATGGGAGTGCACCTCGTGATCAAACATGACATATCTTGGCGCCATGTTATCAGAAAACAGCGTCGTGGAACAACTGATGATAGCAGCGACATGGAGTTTGCATAAGAGGAGAGGGGCGTATAGACTAGGTGTTTAATCGAGACTTTTTCGGGGAGTTCGGATGCTGAAAACACATGCCGCTTTCAATCGCATGCGCGGCAAGGACTGCTGCGCATTTGACGCATAGGAAATTTTCCGCAACTCAAAAGGCACGATGCCGAAAAAGAACAAAATGGTTTTTTATGGAACAAGGGAACGGGACTTTTAACCTCATGCGCCTGACAGCAAGGAAACTGTGTCTCGGCGTGCTGCTCATTTTATCACTTTGCTCCACGGCGAATGCGGATATGCCGCAGCCCGCGGTTGACGACCCAGCCGTGCGTGTGGAGCGCATGTGCCCGGAATCCGCGGACCCGGACGGCGCGGCGGAAAAGCGGCTGATTCGCTGCGGGCTGGAGTATGGCGTTTTCGCGCCGCAACAACAGGCGGACGCCGCGCTGCAACCGACCGTGCGCATCGCCGCTTACAATCTGGAACGCGGCTTCGACCTGGAGAAACAGATACGGCTTTTTCAAAAGCACGAAATGTTCAAGGATACGGACATCCTGCTGGTGAGCGAGGCGGACCGCGGGTGCGCGCGCACGGAGTACCGCAATGTGGCGCGGGACATGGCCCGTGCGCTGGAGATGAATTATGTGTACGGCGTGGAGTTTGTCGAGTTGCCGCGCCCCGGCTGGCCCGAGGGGGAATCCTGCGAGCATGGCAACGCCGTGCTCACCCGGTGGCCGATCGTCAATGCAGAGGAAATCCGGCACACGGAATCCGCAGACTGGTACATTGAGCCGGGAGCGGCGCGCGACGGGCGCGAGCCGCGCCTGGGCGGGCGCATGGC
>JAGUYV010000117.1 GCA_020061125.1 bacterium
ATGCCCCCGGCGGTGGTGAGTCTGGCGGCGGTTTCGGGCGGCCCGGCCGTGCCGAACAGGATCGGCCCCGGCGCCGCTGAACAAGAAGCGGGTGTCATGGGATGCGCGCGGCTCTTTTCAGGTTCTGATGGCCCGTTTGCTTTTTGACATCACGGACCGCACCTTGCCGTCGAGCCGTTTGGACGCGCCCTTGCGGTCGTCAATGGTGATGCTGGTGAGCACGCGGCCGCTGTGGCGGCGCATCACGGCGTGGCATTTCTTGATGGTGCCCATGACGCTGTCCCACGGCCCCTCGATGATGGTGCCCATGGCCGTGAGCTTGTAGTCCAGCCCGCTTTTATCCACCTCCTCGATGACCTTGGTGACGAACGGGCTGATGCTTTCGCCCTCTGTCAGGGGCACGACGCTGAAAATGGCGATCATGGCTGGCGCCTCCGGTGAGATGAATGAGATATTGCCCGCATTGGTGTAAAAGCGGGATTGCCGGGGCTGTTGAAAACCGGGCGGCCGCAAAAGCAGGTACAGGCCCGCGGAAACCCGCCGCGTTCCCAGTCCCTGTTTTTGCTAAGCTCACGCCTTATACGCAGCTTTTGAAATTGCTCAACTACCCCTTAACCAACATTATAAACCGCGGCGCGGTGGCGGGAACATTTTGGGATGCTGATTGAAGTCGAGGGGCGCGGTGCGCGCCGGGCGGTCAATCCTTGAGCGCGCGGATCACCGCCGGTATGTCGCGCACGCAGTCCAGGGCGCGGATGCGCTCCAGCGAATCCTGGAGCGCCTTCTCGGGCGCGGGATGCGTGATCCAGATAATCTCCGCGGAATCGCCGTTCACGGCGTTCTGGCGCATGGACTCGATGCTGACTTTCAACTCGCCGAACACACGGGTGATCTCCGCGAGCACGCCGGCGCGGTCCTGCACATTCATGCGGATGTAGAAGCGGAACTCGCCCTCGTCCATGGGAATAATGCCCGCCGGCTCGTGGCGGTCCACGCGGGTTGACGGGATGGTTTGCGTGGCCAGAGCGATGACATCGCCGAGCACAGCGCTGGAGGTCGCGGCCGGGCCTGCGCCCTGCCCTGCGAACAGCAGCGGCCCCACGGGGTCGCCCTCGAGGTAGATGGCGTTGAGCACGCCCCGGATGTTGGCGAGCGGGTGGGACAGGGGCACCAGCGCGGGATGCACGCGCGCGGCCACCCCGTGTTCGAGGTTCTCGCTGCACGACAGCAGCTTGATGGTGTAGCCCATGCGCGCCGCGTTCTCCATGTCCGCGGTGGTGATCCGGGTGATGCCCTCGCAGTACACATCCTCCACGGCCACGCGCTTGCCGAACCCCACCGAGCACAGCACCACGGTTTTGTAGCGCGCGTCGTAGCCCTCGATGTCGTTGGTGGGGTCCGCCTCGGCGTAGCCGCGCGCCTGGGCGTCGGCCAGGATGTCGCCGAACGGCGCGCCCGTGTCCTCCATCTGCGTGAGGATGTAGTTGGTGGTGCCGTTCACGATGCCGAGGATGCGGTTGATGCGGTTGGCGCGCAGGCAGGTGAGCATGGGGGTGAGTACGGGGATGCCGCCGCCCACGCTGGCCTCGAACAGCAGGTGCGCGTTGTTGTCCGCGGCGAGCCGGGCCAGTTCCGGCCCGTGCTTGGCCATGAGTTCCTTGTTGGCGCTGACCACATGCTTGCCCGCGGCCAGGCTCTCTTCGACAACGGTTTTGGCGATGGTCGCGCCGCCGATCAGCTCGATGACGATGGGAATGGCGGGATCGCCAATGATGTCCTCGCGGTTTCTCGTGAGGGTGATGCCTGTGGTGTCCACGCCGCGGTCGGTTTCGAGGTCAATGTCGCAGATGGCGCGCAGCGCCAGATCCAGGCCCAGGTTGCGGCGGATCACCTCGCGGTTGGCCGTGAGCGTGCGCACCACGCCCGCCCCGATGTTGCCGAACCCGAACAATCCGATGCCTGTGCCGCCGCTCATTGGCCGTCTCCTTCACCCGCGTGTTTCATGCCCCACTTGCGCAGGGCAAAATCGAAATCACTATAGTCCACGCCGGTCAATTTTTCAAGGCGGAACCGGACCGTGAAGAAGCACATGTCGCGCAGGCGCGTGGAGGCCTCGAACGGCGCGGTTTCAAAGTCCGCAAGCGCGGGCAGTTCCGGAACCGCGCGGCCGATCACATTCTTTTTGTCGTCGTGCAGGGAAATGAAAAGGCGCATGGGCGGCGTGGCGAACTGCGCGCGGTTCGTGACCAGTCCCTGGATCAGAATCCGGTTGTCCGGCTCCGGCCGGAACCCGATGGCTTTAATGTACAGCGGCGTTTCCATGCGTCATTCGCTCCGGGTTTCAGTATAAATCATATTCGCCTGTTTGTGGAAACCATCGCGGCCGGGTATAATTCCCGCATGGCCGGGCCGCGCCCGGGATCGCTTGCATCGGGACTTTTTGCGCATGATTTACACAGTCATTAAAGACATCGCCGGAATCCGCGTGGTGCAGGTGCTTGTCGAAGACATCATGTTCGACAACTACGAAGCCGTATTCGACAAAATCCGCCAGGCCGTGAACGACGACGACAACATGATTCTGCTGGACATGGCGCGCGTGCGCTTCATGGACAGCATCAGCCTGGGCATGCTGGTGCCGCTGCAACTGTACGCCCGGCGCATGCAGGGCGCCATGGCGGTCATGAACCTGCAGCCCGCCATCGCGGATATGTTCAAGGTCTTGAGCCTTGATAAAATCATCCGGGTGTACGATAATGTGGACGAAGCGGCGCGGGACATGCCGCAAAGCGCCGGAGGCGGCACATGAGCGTGGAAGCCCTGGGCGGGCACTCATATTTCATCCAGTGGCAGGGCACCAAGTCCTTTGAAACGGCCACCTGGATCTACATGATGGCCGAGGCCTTCAAGGGCGCGGAAGCCACCTCCAAGGCGCTGGCCGAAAACGGCTCCTGGATGAACGACACCGTGTCCCTGGAACGCTGGTCAACCGTGGATGTCTACATCTGACCGGACGCGAACCCCATGACCCCACCCACCGACCCGGTTTTCATGCACATTGACGACAGGGGCCAGACCCTGATCATCACCCCGCAGACCACGGAATTGACCTACAAAAACTCCAAGCAGTTTCTGGACAAGGCCAAGTCCGCGATTGACCCCGACCGCCGCGTGTTCATCGTTCTGAACCTCGAAAACATCGAAATCATTGACAGCATGAGCCTGGGCACGCTCGTGGCCCTGCTCAAGCACGCGCGCAAGTTCGGCAACGACATGGTCGTGGCCTGCCTCTCCGACCCCATCAAAGAACTGTTCAAGCTGCTGAACTTCCACTCCGTGTTCCGCTGCTTCGACACCGTGCAGGCGGCGCTGGACAACGCCTGACCGCAGTCTTCTCTTCCGCAAAAACGCCCGCAAGCGGGCCAGTTGAATTACTCTAAAAGCTGCTGTAAAGCGCGAACACAGTAAAAAACAGGGACTGGGAACGCGGCGGTTTTCCGCGTGCCTGTACCTGCTTTTTACGGCTGCGCGGATTGCTTGCCATTCTCATGCCCCGGCGCGATTTTCTTCTTGACAGATTCCGTACTCATTCGTAAGATAACTTACTATTAAGCTATGTTCCGGCGAGAGGTGCGGCATGTCGGCGCGAAACATGATCCTGGGGTCGCTCATGGAAAGCCCGGTGCACGGGTACGATCTCAAGAAACGCGTTTTCCGCAAGGTGTTCTCGGATTTCGGCATCAACGACGGCCAGCTTTACCCTTTGCTGAACAAGCTCGAAGCCGAGGGCCTGATCCGCAAGCAGGTCATTGTTCAGGAAGGCGCGCCCAGCAGGCACAAGTATTTCATCACGGACGCGGGCCGCGCGGCGTTCGCGTCCTGGCTCGAATCCCCCGAGGGCGAAGAGCGCTCCATGCGCTACGACTTCATGCGCAAGGACGAGTTCTTCACCCGCTGCAATTACATCCGGCACCTGGACAAGAAACGCGCCGTTGCCAAGATGGAGCGGCAGATTCAGCTCGTGCGGGACACGCTCGCGGATTTCCACGCCGCGCGCGACAGCATGATGGATAAAAATGTGGACCCGTACCGCATCAGGCTCCTCGAATACGGCATTAAAAATCAGGAGGCGCGCCTGGCGTGGCTCCAGGATTTTCTGTCGGACATCAGGAAGGATCGCGGCTTCAATAAAAAATGGAACCAGACCCGGCCTGCGCCGCGCGCAAATAAATGACGCGCCGCGGGCGGCCACGCCACGGAGACGCACAAGCAATGAGCGAACAAGACAAACAGCAACAGGCGCACACCCTCGCGGGCGCGCCCAAGATGGGGTGGCTGTGCAGCTACACGCCGCTCGAAATCCTGCTCGCCGCCGGGTTCCAGCCCGTGCGCATCACCGGCCACACCGGCGCAGTGCAAAAAGCCGACGGCCTCATGCACCCGAACATGTGCCAGTTCGTGCGCGCGTGCCTGGACGCGGCCGTGGACGGCGCATATTCCACATTTGAGGGTGCGGTGTTCGTGAACTCGTGCGACGCCATGCGCCGCCTGGCCGACGCCTGGCGCAAATATACGGACGCGAAATTCGTTCACATGATTGACCTGCCCAAGGGCGCGGGCGATGCGGACGCGGCGTACCTGCGCCATGAATTCGAGAAGCTGCGCCGCGCGCTCGAATCCGCATTCGGCATTGAGGTCTCGAACCCGGTGATCAAACAGGCGGTGAAGCTGTACAACACCTCGCGGTCCCTGTACCACGAGATGAACGCGCTGCGCACGGATGCGCCGCCGCGCGTGAG
>JAGUYV010000071.1 GCA_020061125.1 bacterium
CGGCGAGAGCGTCGAGCGCATGGCGCGCCGCGCAAAACGCCCCTCCCCGGCCGTGTTCAATATGCTGCCTTTCCTCGGCGGCGTGGTCAACGATCTCACCAGCGTGAAACCGGTCATTGATTCCAGAAACTGCAAGAAGTGCCGGAGCTGCGTGGAGGTGTGCCCGGCGGGCGCCATCGAAACAGAGGGCGATTTCAAGATTGACGCCGAGCGCTGCATCCTGTGCTTCTGCTGCCACGAAATGTGCGAGCACGGCGCAATCCGCCTCAAAAAAGCCCCGCTGGTGCGCCTGGCCGAAATCGTGATGCCGCGCTGACGGTTGAAAAATGCGATGAAAAGCCAAAAAGCGAAAACAGGGATCCCCATAGAGAGCACGGAGGCCCTAGAGTGCGCGGCCGGGCCGCGCTTGAACCCGGAGCCTCGCGCCCCTTCAGAAATTTCCCGGATGGACGAATTATGAACCGAGACATATTCAAAGAACTCGAACGAAAAGCCAGGGAAGTGAATGCTTCCATCGTGTATCCCGAGGGCGAGGATGTGCGCGTGATTGAAGCCGCGCAGCGTGTGCGCGACGCGCGCATTGCCACGCCCGTGCTGCTTGGCGATCCGGACAAAATCGCCGAAGCCGCGAGCGCCGCAGGCGCGGACCTTTCTGCAATATGCCAGCTTTTCCCCGCGGAGTCGGGAAAGCTCGATGCTATGGTCGAGGACTACTGCGCGCGCCGCGCCACTGTCAAGCCGGGCGTGGCCCTGCGGCTCATGAAAAAACCCATGTTCTTCGGGGCCATGATGGTGCACCTGGGCGAGGCGTCGGGCATGGTGGCGGGCGCGGCCAGCGCCACCACCAGCGTGCTACAGGCCGCGGGCCTGGCCATAGGATACGCGTCCGGCGTGCCCTGCCCGTCCAGCATCATGCTCATGCGCATCCCGGATTTTCTGGGACAGGGCGAAAAATTCATGGCCTTCGCGGACCCTGCCGTGACCGTGGAACCAACCGATGAAGAGCTGGCGGCCATGGCCGTGCAGAGCGGCATGAATTTCCGGCGCTTCACCGGCGAAACGCCGCGCGTGGCCCTGTTGAGCTTTTCCACAAAAGGTTCGGCCGCGCACGCGCGCGTGCACAAGGTGCGCCGCGCCGTGGACATCGCGCAAACCCTGGGCGCGGATTTCCCCGTTGACGGCGAGTTCCAGGCCGACGCCGCCATCGTTCCCCGCGTTGCCGAAAAGAAAGTCAAGGTCGCAAGCGAGGTCGCGGGCCGCGCCAATGTGCTGGTGTTCCCGGACCTGGATTCCGCGAACTGCGCGTACAAGCTCACCCAGTACCTGGCGGGCGCGGACGCCATCGGCCCCGTGCTCCAGGGATTCCGCAAGCCCGTGAACGACCTGTCACGCGGCGCCACCGCGGACGACATCGTGCGCGTCACCATCCTGACCGTCCTGCAGGCGCTATCATGAAAAAAACATTCCCCGCCGCACTCCCGTTCGCGTTGCTTTTTGCGATCAGTTTCTGTTCAGCAATCTTGGCCGCCGAGGAATGCGCCTACGACCCAGCCGCGCCCCTGCGGTTCCACACGGATGCGGAATTCATCTACGACCAGTACGGCCGCACGGCCATCATGCGCGGGGTGAACATGCCCGCGGGCTATCGCCCGGAGTTTCCCTACTCGGAACAGGATCTGGATAATGTCGAAAAGTTCGGCTACAACCTGATCCGCCTGGTCACGGCGTGGTCCAACCTCGAACCCGTGGAAGGACAGTTCAACCGCGAGCATCTCGAAGCCAACCGGCGCTTCATACGCATGGCTGCGGCGCGCGGCATTTACACCATGCCGGACATCCACCAGGTGCAATGGTGCGCCTCGCACATGATCCCGGACTGGATGTGCAACGAACGCCCGGGCCACGGCATCCTGGTGGACGCCATCAAAAAGGAATCCGACCGGTTCTGGAACAGCCCGGACCTGCAGGCCAAGCTCGTGCGCGTTTGGGAATTTCTGGCCACG
The DNA here is from genome assembly GCA_020061125.1 of bacterium. GTDB lineage: Bacteria > UBP15 > UBA6099 > UBA6099 > DSWB01 > DSWB01. The sequence goes on from JAGUYV010000071.1 coordinate 2,004, forward strand.
GAATACCGGGACGAGCCGGGCGTTTTCGCCTACGACATCCTCAACGAACCTTTCTCGTACGATGCCATCTCGTACGGTTCGTTCGAGAAATGCTGCCTTTATCCGTTCTACAAAAAGACCATAGCGGCCATCCGCGCCGCGGACCCGCGCACGCCCATCGCCCTGGAGCCGCCGCCGCTGAATGTTCTTCTGCCCGCGTATACCGAGGATTTTGGCTCCGGCAATCTGATCTGGGCGCCGCACGCGTATTATCCGCACTCGTACGGCCCGGGCGGATATTCCGTGGACAAAGAGGAAACCCCGGCGGACGCGCGCGCCAAGTACAAGCGGTTCGCCCGTGAAGCCGCGGGCATGGGCGCGCCGTTGCTGATCGGCGAATTCGGCATGTGCGGCTGGGACCGCTATCCTTTCATGCCCCCGTGGCTCGAAGAAAACATGAAAATGCAGGAGCGGCTCCTGGCGTCTTCCGCGGTCTGGGACTACGGCCGCGCCGCGCACGGCTGGGGCATTCTCGACACAGAGGGGGCGCCCAACCCGGACCTGGCCGCCGTCCTGCACCGCCCCTACCCGCGCTACACCGCGGGCACGCCGGAAAAGCTCGCCTTCGACCCGGATCGGAAAACCTTCCGCTACCGCTACACCGCCGTCCCCGGCATCTGCGCGCCCACGGAGATCTATCTGCCCCCGGAGCTGTTCGGCGGCGGGCCGGACATTCTCGTGCAGGCGCAGTGCGACACGGCATGGGTTTACGACCGGGACCGCAAAACGCTCGTGATTCCGTCCGGGTGCACGGGCGCCGTGGAAGTGAGCGCAACCGCGCCGTAGGATCCTTGTATCCCGCCGCAACTCTGGACCTCAATCGCATTCGCCACTAAAATGTTGTGAACCGTTGCGCCCCCCGCGCGGCGGCAAAAGGCACGGAAAGGCACTTTTCCATGAAGAGAATCAAGACCGTTTTATTTATTGCGGCGGCCATTTGCGCCGCCATGCTTGCGCCGCGGCCCGCGGCTGCGCAGGCGTTCAACGAGCAGACCGTGATGGTTCCCATGCCCGACGGCGTGCGCCTGGCCACGGACTTGTTTCTGCCCAAGACGGAAAAGCGCGTGGCCACGGTGCTGGTGCGCACCACCTACGGCCGCAAGGGCTTCGCCAACATGATCCTTCCGTTCATGGCGGGCAAGGGCGTGGCGCTTGTGATTCAGGACACCCGCGGCCTGCACGATTCCGAGGGCATTTCCTCGACTTTCATTGACGACGCTTTGGACGGGTATGAAACCGTGGAGTGGGTCGCGCGCCAGCCGTGGAGCAACGGCAAGGTGGGCACGGCCGGCATCTCGGCCCTGGGCATCACGCAGTACATGATGCACAAAAAGCCGCCCCCGAGCCTCACCTGCCAGAATGTCATGGCCGCGCCAGAGAGCCTGTTCCACACCATTGTGTACCAGGGCGGCGCCGTGCGCCGCGCCCTGTTCTACGGCTGGGTCATGAACCAGCGGTTCCCCCCGCATGTGCTCCAGCTCATCCTCGCGCAGGTGGACTACAACGAGATCTGGCAGATGATGAACCTTGGCGAATCCTACGACAAGGTGCGCGTGCCGATCATGCACATGACCGGCTGGTACGACCTGTACACGCGAGGCAACATCGAGGCGTACATGGGCATCCGCAAGCACGGCGATCCCTCGATCCGCGACAAGCAGTATCTCGTGATCGGCCCCTGGACCCACGGACACTTTCTCGGCTTCACCGGCACAAAGCTCGGGCAGCTCCAGTATCCCGACAACATGAAATATGATTTCTCCAAGATTATTGATTACTTCCAGGAGTGCTTCTACGGCAGGGACAAGGGCATCATGTCCGGGCCGCGCGTGCGCTACTATGTCATGGGCGCCGTGGACGAGCCGTCCGCGCCCGGCAACGAATGGCGCTCGGCCGATGACTGGCCCGTGCCAGCGGACCACACGGCGTTCTATCTGCACGAGGACGGCGCCCTGAACTCGAGCAAACCCACGGGAAAGCGGGAGTTGACAATCGTTGACAACCCGGCGGACCCCGTGCCCACCCTGGGCAGCCGCGAACACGCCGAGCAGCGCGAGCCTGTGGACCTGCGCCCCATCGAGTCGCGCGGCGACATCCTGGTGTTCACCACGCCGCCCCTGGAGCAGCCTCTCGAAGTCACCGGCCACATTAAGGCCAAACTCTATTTCACAACCGATGTGGTGGACACGGATTTCGTGGTGCGGCTCTCGGATGTCTACCCGGACGGACGGTCCATGCTGGTCACGGACGGCATCGCCCGCGCGCAGCGCATGCAAAGCCTCACCGAGCGCGTGCTGCTCGAACCCGGCAAACCCTACGAAATCGAGATCGAGGTCTGGCCCACCAGCATCATTTTCAACAAAGGGCACCGCATCCGCGTGAGCGTGTCCGGCACAAACTTCCCGCGCTTTGATGTCAACAGCCACACCGGGCAGTACCATAATTACTCGTGGGACGCCATCAAAAAAGCGTTCGACGAAGGCAAACTCGAAGAATATGTTTACACGCCCAATCCCGCGCCGGACGCAAAAATCGCGCACACGAAAATCAGCATGAGCGCGGACCGCCCGTCGCACATCGTGCTGCCCCTGGCGCCGAAAAAATAAAGGGAATTGCGAATGCGCGTTATCGCCCGCGGCGAACCAGCGCGGCTGATGGACGACTTTGAAAGACTCGCTAATTCAAACAATGGAGCCTGTATGACAAAAAGCAAACCTGGCAAATTGCTCAAGACGGCCGGGCTCGCCGTTCTTGCGCTCGGCGTGATCGCGATCGCCTTCGGGCTGAAGACCTGGAAGGATGCGGGCGAATTCAAGAGCCTGGAATATCAATCGCAACTGGACTGCCGCGTGGTGCACGGGGTGGAAAGCTCCGAAGACATCACCGTGGATCCCGAGACCGGCATGGCGTTCATTTCGTCGGTGGCGCGCGGGCTGGACCGGGACAAAACCCTGCCCGCGCACGGCGCGATTTTCGCTTACGATCTCGAAAGCGCGGATCCGCAACTTGTGAATCTCACCCCGGACATTGACAGGAAGCTCGACGGCGGGTTTTTCCCGCACGGCATTTCCCTGTACATCGGAGAGAACGGCGCGCGGTCCCTGTTCGTCATCAACCACCGGACCACCGGCGATTTCGTGGAAATATTCGACTACACGGACGGGCGGCTCGTTCACCGCAGGTCCGTGAGCGGCGCGCTCATGCACAGCCCCAACGACCTGCTGGCCGTGGGGCCGGACAGCTTCTATGTGGGCAACGACCACGGCGCGGATTCGTTCAACGGGCAGGTTCTCGAAGATTTCCTCAAACTGCCGCGCTCGTTCGTGCTGTTCTTCGACGGCAAGCAATTCCGCAAGGCCGCGCAGGGGCTGCGCTACGCAAACGGATTTGCGCTGTCCCGCGACGGCAAAATCCTGTTCGTGGGCGAAACTACGGGCCGCGGCGTGCGCATCTACGCGCGCGACCCCAAAACCAACGAACTCGAACTCAAGGACACCCTGCCCCTCGACACGGGCGTGGACAACCTTGAGATGGACGCGCGCGGCAGCATCTGGATCGGCGCTCACCCCAAGCTGTTGACATTCGTCAAGCACGCCAAGGATGTGCGGAAACCCTCGCCCTCGCAGATCATCCAGCTCACGCCCAAACAGGGCGGCGGCTTTACCGTGAAAGACATGCACCTGGAGGAAGGGCTGCGGCTGCCCGCGTCGAGCGTGGCCGCGCCCTATAAAAACAAGGTTTTGATCGGCGTGGTGTTCGCCCCGCAGTTCGGGGTCTGCGAAATCAAGTGAGGCCCGGCGCGGCGCGCGTCATTTGTCCTGAAACAGTTGCTTGAACCGCTCCATCTGGGATTTGGCGATGTCCGCATACGCGCTCCGCGCCTCGTCCTTGACTTCGCCGGGGTCGTCGTATTCCACCAGCGATTCGATTTCCTTCAAAAACCGTGACGGCTTGCGGCGCACCATGTCGCCGAATTTTCGGCGCGCGCCGCACCAGGAAATGAAGAGCCGCTTCATGGCGCGCGTCATGCCCACATACATGAGGCGGCGTTCCTCCTGCACCTCCTCGTCCGTGTCCATGCTGCGGTCGTGAGGCAGAAATCCCTCTTCGCAGCCCACTACGAAAGCCACGGTGAACTCGAGGCCCTTGGCCGAGTGCAGAGTCATGAGCGCCACGGAATCCTCCTTGAGGTCGTCGTCGCTCTCGCGCTCGTCGGTGAGCAGGGCCGCATTTTCGAGGAATCCGGCCAGGGATGCGTCCCGATTCACGGACTCGTAATCGACCAGGGATGAAACCAGTTCGTGCATGTTTTCGAGGCGGCGGCGCGCGGCGTTCACATCGTCGGACGCCTTCTCGAGCACCGTTTTGAAATCGAGCTTTTCGATAAGCCAGCGCACGCTGTCCGCGATGGGCCGCCGTGACGACCGGTCCCGGAACTCATCCATGATGCGCGTGAAAAACTCCACGCCCGCGCGCGTGCGGTCCGGCAGTTGCGCGAGCAAACCGCCGTCGCGCAGAACGAATCCCGCGGGCTGGCCGTGGGCCATGGCGAAATCCACGATGGCGTCCACGGATTTCTTGCCGATGCCGCGCGCGGGATAATTGATGATGCGGTCCAGGGCTGCGGCGTCCTGCGCATTCGCGGCGAAGCGCATATAAGCGAGCAGGTCCTTGATCTCCTTGCGCTCGTAGAATTTCGCCGCGCCCACGAGCACATACGCGATGCCGCGTGCGATGAGCGCTTCCTCGAAGATGCGGGACTGCGCGTTGGTGCGGAACAGCACTCCGAAGTCCGACAGGCGCAGGTGCGCCTTGTGCTTCTCGGAAATGATGCGGTCAATGACCGCGGCGGCTTCGTCCCGGTCTGAAGCGGCCGCGAGCACGCGCACGGCGAAGCCGGGGCCGAGAGCGGACACCAGCTTCTTGTCGCGGCGGCCGGTGTTGCGGCTGATGAGCAGGTTGGAGGCGTCCAGGATCTGCTGCGTGGAGCGGTAGTTGCGTTCGAGCTTCACGATGCGCGCGCCGGGAAACGCCTTTTCGAAGTTGCGGATATGGTCCATGCTCGCGCCGCGCCAGCCGTAGATGCTCTGGTCCTCGTCGCCCACGGCGTAGATGTTCCGGTGCGCGCGCGCCAGCAGGAACAGCAGCTCGTACTGCACATTGTTGATGTCCTGATACTCGTCCACCATGACGAAGCGGAACCGGTCCTGGTACTTGGCCAGGACTTCGGGGCGCTCGCGCAGCAGGCGCGCGGCGAACGCGAGCAGGTCGTCGAAATCGAGCGCGTTGTTTTTTTGCAGCAGCGCGTTGTAGCGGTTGTATATGGCCAGGGTCTGGGGATCGTCGAAGGCGCGGTCCGCATCCCCTGTATTTTTGACGGTGCTGAAGCGGAACTGCAGGGGGCGCGGATCGTTGCGGCGCGGGTCCAGCCCGTGCTCGGCCATGGCGGTGCGGATCAGCGCGATCTGGTCGCCGGTGTCGAAGATGGAGAACTGGGGGTCGCGGCCCAGCGCGGCGATGTCCTCGCGCAGCATGCGCGCGCACAGGGAATGAATGGTGGACAGGGGGATGCGCGTGGCGGTGTCGCGGCCCACCAGCCCGGACACGCGCTCACGCATGCTGCGCGCGGCCTTGTTGGTGAAGGTGATGCCGAGAATGCTCTCTGGCGCGATGCCCGTTTCGAGCATGTGCGCGGTGCGGAATGCGATGGTGCGGGTCTTGCCCGTGCCCGCGCCCGCCACCACCAGCACGGGGCCTTCCACGGCCTTAACGGCGTCGCGCTGCGCCGGGTTCAGTTTCTTCCAGTGGATCGTCATGGCAAAACAAAACCCGGAACCGGGGTTCCGGGCGGGGTCCTTCCTGACAGGGTTCAGAAACGCCGCAATCCCTTGCGGGCGCGGCGCGGATAAAAGGGCTTACTTGAGATCGCCGGTTTTGATTTCCTTGGCGTCGGCCAGGCCGTCCGAGGGAAGGCGGTACCATTTCAACCGCGTGCCGTCGTAGGGATCAAAAAGATAGTTCTGCGGGAAGAAAAGACCGGTCTCGGGATTCCACTTGAGTTCGCCCAGGGCGCCAAAGCTGATGCCCGCGATGTCGGTGATGGCGAAGCGCTGGGTCACATGGCGCTCGGGCTGCAGCAGGTCGTCCACCTCGGCGTAAATGTACTGGCCGAAGCAGTTGGAGAACCAGGCGTCCTTGAGTCCGATTTCGAGGCGCGTGTCCGGGTCGCCCTTGCCCTGGCCCGGCACGATGGCGGTGACCACCATGTCCGATGCGGATTCCGGCAGGAACGGGGAGTAATCCGCGCCCTGGTCCACGAGCAGAATTTTCTCGATATCGTCGTACATGATGCGGATGCGCGTGCTGTCAATTTTCTGTTCCTGGATATCGGACACCAGGGAAAGCAGATCGCTGTTCTGCTGAAGCACATCCTTGGAAATCCAGCCCGTGGCGAAGGATTGGGACAGGTCGCAGGTGTCGTTGTAGTTGCGGTTGAACTTGTGGACCTGGACGATGCCGCCTTTGCGCAACTCCACGAATCCGTCGCCGGCCAGGGGCGCGGCGGCATGCGCGGCCGCGGCCGCCAGGCCGAACACTGCCGTGAAAACCAGAATCAATCGCTTCATGGTATCGCCTCCTTAAAACATCCGCGCGGAACGCCGGGCGCGGTATGCGAACCCGGAACGGGCGGCTCCGGGGTCAAGACACTTGCGCGGGCTCGGGCGCGGCGTAGGGCACATACTTCTCCCACTCGGCCCGGAACGAATGGTTGAGCGACGGGGCCACATGCGGGATGCGCGGCTTGCGCGAGAGGCGCATGCCCGCCTGCTCGGGCGTCCTGTCGCCCTTGACGGTGTTGCACCGGCGGCACGCGGTCACCACATTCTCCCAGCAGGTTTCGCCGCCCGCGGCGCGCGGCGTCACATGGTCCAGGGTCAATTCCGAGGTCTTGTGCACAGCCCCGCAATACTGGCACTCGCACCGGTCCCGCAGGAACACATTCGAGCGCGAGAACGGCACCATGAGCCTGGGCTTGTTCACATAGTAGTTCATGCGAATCACCGAGGGCATGGGTATTGAAGAGCGCGCGGACCTGATTCGGACCTCGCCGCACTCCTCCAGCATCTCGGCCTTGCCCGAGAACACCAAGCGAACCGCGCGCTGCCACCGCGTGACATTCAACATTTCGTAGCTTGCGTTGAGCACTAGGACATTCACGATGCTCTCACCCTGGGCGTATATGTTGAACTGCCGCTCTATGCGCTTGAACGCGGGAGAGCCGCCTCCCGCTGTCAAAGATCAAAACCGCTCCGGATACGCGGTCAGGACAAATCGCCGGCCAGATACGCGTCGTACGCGCTCATGTCGAAATGCCCATGTCCGGACAGACCGAACAGGATAGCCTTTTTCTCGCCGGTTTCCTTGCACTTGAGGGCCTCGACCACGGCGCCGTGCAGGGCGTGCGCGGATTCCGGGGCGATGATGATGCCCTCGGAGCGGGCGAACTTCATGGCGGACTCGAAGACCTCGAGCTGCTGATACGCAACGGCCTCAATGACCTTGTTCTTGAGCAGCAGGCTGACCAGCGGGGCCGCGCCGTGGTAGCGAAGGCCGCCCGCGTGGATTCCCGGCGGCACGAAGTCGTGGCCGAGCGTGTACATCATGAGCAGCGGGGTGAAGCCCGCCACATCGCCGAAATCGTAGTCATACGCGCCGGTGGTGAGCGTGGCGCAGGACTGCGGCTCCACGGCGATGATGCGGATGTTCTTGCCCTCGGCCTTGAGCGGCACGAACGGGAAAGACAGGCCCGCGAAGTTGCTGCCGCCGCCGTGACAGCCCACGATGATGTCCGGCAGCTTGCCGATCTTCTCGAACTGCTTGAGGCATTCCTGGCCGATCACGCTCTGGTGCAGGATCACATGGTTGAGCACGCTGCCCAGGGCGTACTTGGTGTCATCGCGCTTGACCGCATCTTCCACGGCCTCGCTGATGGCGATGCCCAGGCTGCCGGTGCTGCCGGGATCCTTTTCCAGGATCTTGCGGCCGGACTCGGTCAGTTCGCTGGGGCTGGCCACGACCTTCGCGCCCCAGGTCTCGATCATGGACTTGCGGTACGGCTTCTGCTGGAAGCTGACCTTGACCATGTAGACCATGCACTCGATGCCGAACATAGAGCAGGCATGGCTCAAGGCGCTGCCCCACTGTCCCGCGCCGGTTTCGGTTGCGATGCGTTTCACGCCCTCGCGCTTGTTGTAAAAGGCCTGCGCCACGGCGGTGTTGGGCTTGTGGCTTCCGGCCGGGCTGACGCCCTCGTATTTGTAATAGATCTCCGCGGGGGTATCGAGCAGCTTTTCGAGCGCCGTGGCGCGGAACATGGGCGTGGGCCGCCACATGGCGTAAATGTCCAGCACCTCTTCGGGAATATCCACCCAGCGCTCCTGGCATACTTCCTGTTCGATCAGCCCCATGGGGAAGATGGGCGCGAGCGCGTCCGGGCCGACAGGCTCCCTGGTGGCCGGATGCAGCGGGGGCGGCAGCGGCTCCGGCAGATCCGGCGCCACATTGTACCACTTGCGCGGCAGATCTTTTTCGCTTAATAGGATTTTTCTTTCCGGCATCGTTTTATCCCTTCCTGTTCTGATATTGAGAATCAGATATCCTGATTTTTAACTTGTCCGAGTTCGCGGAAGCCCGGGAACCTCTGCTCCAGCATGGCCACGCGCCGGTCCACTTCTTCGAGTGCGATGCGCCCGCCCTGCAGGAGTTCATCCAGAACGCCGCGCTCGTGCAGAATGGTGACAATGGCCACGCAACGGGTCAGATACGAACCCTGATCCCCGCCCTCCACAAGCAGCATGCTTTCCTGTGCCCGGTTGTTTTCCTCGGTTGCCATTTGCTGGAATCCCGCTTCGCATTCTTGACTGCGGATCACAGGCGCGCGGCCATGTCCGCGAGCGACTGGGCCTCATCCTGTTTCTGGGCCTGGCGCGCGGCTTCGGCGTCGGCCTCGAGCGCGGCTTTGATTTTGGCCTTGAGGGACTCGAAGGCCGCGGCCAGAGCCTGGTCCGGCTGCGCGCCGTCCAAAGCAGGCTCGATCAGAGAGAACG
>JAGUYV010000199.1 GCA_020061125.1 bacterium
CAGGCGCCCCGGAGTCCGGCTTATTTCTGCCGGGACAACTGGAAATTGAAATACGCGCGGAACGCCGTCTTGATGGCCCGGTTGCGCCACTCCTTGAGCCTGAACGCCGTGGATTGATCCGTGGCCAGGTAGCGGCCCTCTTCGGGCAGAACCACGAGGCTGACCTTGATGTTGGGCGCGATGCCGATGGGCACCCCATTGCGGATGCAGGCCTCGTACTGCTCACGGAACACGGGCACGAGCGCGTCCGCGTCCGGAGCGGGCAGGTCCTCGTAGTCCGTGCCCAGGCACGGCCGGAACACGCACACCGTGGGCTGCGCGCCGTGCCGCGTGATCCAGCGGATGCCCTCGATGGTTTTTTCCGGGGGTTCGAGGCCTGCAATGATCTCGCCGTTCACGGCCGGGAACAGGCGGCGGCAGTAGCGGATGGCTTCGAGGTAACGCTCCTGCCCGATTTCCGCGCTCTTGCCCGGGCACACCTCGGCGAGCCGCTCCCTGTCCCACAGCTCGAAGCAAAACGACACATTGTTCACGCCCAGGCGCGCGAGTCTGTCGTATTCGCGCAGGTTCGGCGCGGGCGTGGTCTGCACGCCCACCATAAGGCCGGTTTTCTTTTTGATCTCGCGCACGAACGGGGTCAGAAACTCCAGCTCGCCGCCCTGCATGTAGCCCGTGTTGAAATGCACATAAGTGATGTTGTTCTCGCGGCGCGCGGCCCGCACGGTTTCGAGCACATCCTGCACGGACTTGTCCGCGGATTCGATGGTTCCCACATTCAGGCCCGTGGAGCAGAAATGGCAGCTCGATCGCGGGTGCGTTGTCCAGAAATGGCACACGCGGCCCGGATACACCGCGAGGTAGGTTCCCTGCATGACCGCGATGCGGCTCATGGGCTGTCCGCTGCCCGTGGTCTCGTCGTACCATCGGGGCCTGCGCGGCAGGGTCACCGCGGTAATCAGAACGCCGTCCCTGCGGACCACATATTTCCCATCATCCTTGTGCAGGGAATAGGGCGTGTCCTGCACGAATTTTTCCTCGATGGGCACATTGGCGTACAGGTCCGGCGGGATTACGATCTCGAGTCCCGAGCCGAGTCCCGCACGCGTGCGCCGCACCGGGCGCGCATCATTGTCCAGGTCGCAGCCCGGCGCAATTTTCATGCCCCGGCAGAACAAATCAATTTTCAGGTAACAGGGGTTGGTGTACGGATACTTCATGCGCGGCGTCCCCGCACGGCCGAATCGGAAAAGCGGGCCGTGATTTCACATTCCATTATAGCGCAGGCGTGCTGCCGGGACATGCGGGGCGACCGAATTCCGGGCGGCGCGCCCGCCTGTTCATTCCCGCGCTTTCGGGTATGATTACTCATGTGAAGGAGGATCGCCGCGCGGCCGTGGAACCCGGACAATTCGAACATTTCTCACCCGAGCTGCTGGAAAAAGTGGCGCGCCTGGAACTCAAGGCCCGCATGGTGGTCGAGGGCGTCTTGAGCGGCATGCACAAAAGCCCATACCGCGGGTTCAATGTGGAATTTCTCGAACACCGCGAGTATTATCCGGGCGACGACATCCGGCATGTGGACTGGAAGCTGTTCGGCAAGCGCGACAAATTCTTCATCAAGCAGTTCGAGGAAGACACCAACCTGCGAGCGTACATTCTGCTGGATTCGAGCGCGTCCATGCGGTTTGGGGACGGCGCGCACGGCAGCAAACTCCAGTACGCCTCCCTCCTGGCTGCGAGCCTGGCGTACCTGTTCATCAAGCAGGGAGACGCGGCAGGGCTGGTGACATTCGACGACAAGGTTCTGTTCCAGGTGGAGCCGCGCGCGGGCCGCGCGCATTTGTACCGCGTGCTCGCGGCCCTGGAGCAGAACACGCAGGGCGGCGCCACGGATCTGGCGGGCGCTCTGTCCCGCTTCGGAGAAAGTCTCAAGCGCCGGTCCTTCGTGATTCTGATTTCCGATCTGCTCACCGAACCGGAGCCGGTCATGGCGGCCCTCAAGACTCTGCGCGGCAGGCAGAGCGAAATGGCCCTGTTTCATCTCCTGGACCGTGCGGAAATGGAATTGCCGTACAAGAGAGCGTCGCGGTTTGTGGACATGGAGACCGGGGCGGCCATCGCCGCGGATCCCGCCGCCATCCGCGCCGCGTACCGGCGCAATCTGGAGAAGCACCTGGACGCCTTCCGCGCGTTCTGCCGCAGCCAGACCATTGATTTCATTCACGCCGTCACGGACACGCCCGTGGACAAGACCCTGCTGGGATGCCTGCAGCAGCGCGAGCAGCGCAAGCGCGGGGTTTTGCATGGCCGCGGCCGTGGAGGCTGACCCGTTCGCTTATGAACTTTCTTCAGCCGGCCCTTGGTTTCGCCCTCGCCCTGGTGGCGGTTCCCTTTGTGCTGCACCTGTTCACGCGCCGCAGGTTCACGCCCGTGCCGTTCAGCGCCATCCTGTTTCTCAAACAATCCCGGAAGCGCAGCATGACGCGGCTCACCCTGCACAATCTGCTGGCCCTGCTGTGCCGCGCCCTGGCCGTGGGCCTGCTGGCCGCGGCGTTCATGATGCCCGTGTTGCCGGGACGCAACTTCCAGTTCCTCGGCGGCCGCACTCGAGCCGCTCTGGCCGTGGTTCTGGACAATTCCTACAGCATGAACTGGACGCACGGCGGGGTAAGCCTGTTCGAGCGTGCGCGCGCCGCGGCCCTGCAGATTCTGGAGCAGGCCGGCCCGGACGATGAAATCCTGTTCCTCACAACATGCGGGCGAACCGCGGCGGCGCCCATGACCGCGCGGGAGCACGGCAGGCGCGCCATCGCC
>JAGUYV010000458.1 GCA_020061125.1 bacterium
CGGCCGCGGACTCGCTGCTGGTGTTGAGCACGGAATTGCGGATCAGTTCCTGAATCTGGGCCTGCTGCTCGTCGGAGATGGTGATGGGGCCGAGGGGCGTGTCAATGACGATGGGGGCCTGGGCCGCGCTTTCCATGGCGCGCTGCGCGGCCACGCGCTGGGCGGGCGTGGCCTGGGGCAGGGGCCGCATCCCGAACTGGCTCAAGTCCACGCCGAACTGCGACGCCAGGCTGGCGATTTCGCTGGTGCTGACCCCGGTGAGGCTTTCGATGTCCTCGGTGCTCAACCCGCCGATGTCCAGGCCGCCCGAGCCGCCCGAGGACACGGTTCCGATGGACGCCGCGCCGAACGAACTCACAGGCGCCGGGTTGAAGCCGGGGTAATAGGTTTTGTTCAGCGTGCCGTCCTTGCGCTCGAAGCTGGCCAGGACATCCCAGTGGGAGAAGAAGCGGCTGCGGTCCACCATCACATCGCCCTCGACCTTGTTGAGAACCGCGAGCTTTTCCTGCAGGCCGGGATTGTTGTCCAGCGCCAGCAGGATGCAGTCGTTGAGGGTGAGGGTGATCGTGGGGGGCTGGGCCTGTCCGGCCGGGGACTCCGCGGCCAGAGCCGCGCCGGGCGCGAACAGCACAAGCGCGCACGCCAGCAGCATCCAGACCGCCCGCCGCAGTCGCGGCATTATGGATTTTTGCGCATGCACAGCCGCCATATTACCTCCTGCTAAGCCGGATGGTGAACACGGCCACGCCCAATATGACCACCACCAGGGCGCCGATGAGCAGGAATGTGCTCTTGAGATTGGCTTTGGCTTCCACCTTCACGCTCAAGGTCTTTGTGGACGCTTCCACCGCCGAGCCCTCGTGGGTCGTGGATGCGTCCACTTTGAGTTCGTACTTGCCCACTTCCACATCGTCCGGGGGCACGATGTGCATCCGCACTTTGGCTTCCTTTTTCGGAAGCAGGTCATTGACCGTGTCCGGCTTGAACACCACGGTCCACCGGTTCGGGACTTCCACTTCGAATGTGATGTCGGACAGCTTCACGCTGCCGGTGTTTTTGATGGTGAATTCCTGATTGATTTCCTCGCCCGTTTTGATGTTGAAAAACATGTTGGGGAAGGACAACTCGATTTTGCCCACGCCGCGGGGCGTGAGGTCGAGGCGCTCGAAGAACAGGTCGTAAATCTCCAGGTCGGCTTCGGCCATTTTGCCGGCATACGAGCCTTCGTCCTTCTTGGCCATGTCCACGGCCATGTCGTCGCCCACCACAATGTAGAACGGGAAGGTTTTGGTGAGCATGTCCTGGGGCAAATTGTCCGGCACGGTCACGGTGAGTTTGAGGTTGATGACGCTGCGCTCGCGGGTGAATTTAACCCTCTGGAGCGCGTTGCCGGACTCGGTGATTTTGTAGCGGAAATCCGATGGCAGGTTCAAGACATCCACGCGGAAGGTCTGCTCGTTTTCCGCCAGGCGGTCCAGCTTGATGTCGTAGGATACGCTGGAGCCGAGTTCGCCCTCCTGCGAGAAGTTGGGCGAACTGACCAATATAACCTCTTCCTCCTGCTTCTTTTCGAGGGGTACATTGTGCGTGGTTTTGACCGCGCCATAGTTCAGGTTGAGAGTGACCTGCTCGACTTCCTGGTTGAGCTTGAAGTCCAGGCTTTTGGCGTCGTTGAAAGGCAGGCGCGGGATGCGCACTTCGAAGGGGTCGGTCACGGCCACATTGCCGACGGTTACGGACACATACAGGTCCTTGACCGTGAGCAGGTCGTCAATCTGACTCTCCTCGATTTTATGGGCGCGGATCTGCTTGCCGAAGGCTTCGATTTCGCGGTTGATGACCTCAAGCTCGTCCTGCAGGTTGTCCAGCCGTTTCTGGGCCTGGGGCGATGCGCTCTTGGCGCCGGCCATAATCTTCTTCTGCGTTTCAATGCGCTTGAGCAGGCCTTCGCGGTAATCGGACAGCCTTTTGTTGCGCTGCTTGAGATAGTGATCCAGTTCCTGGTAGCTGTCCTGCAGCGTGTCGTAGGCTTCCAGGGCCAGGGTGCGCTCCGAGGTGTTGCCGATGATGAGCGTCATGCGCCGGTCGAGGTTTTCGTCAATGTACTGCCAGGCGTCGGCCACCTCGATGTGCGTGGCGTCGTCAATGAAGGTGAGGAAGGTCTTGGCCAGGTCAATGACTGCGAGTTCGAGCTTCTGCTTGGACTGGTTCTTGCTGGCTTCGGCCTCGGTGACTTCCTGGCCGGTGACCACATCGTCCGCGAACAGGATTTTCTGGTTGAGCCATTCGTCGAGGTATTTCTGCTCCTCGTGGATGGCGTGGAGCAGGGACACCTTGCCTTCTTCGAGAGTCAGGGTTTCCTTGCTGGCGATGGGCGAGGCCGTGCGGGGAGTCCACAAGACAACGGCCAGCGCGAGCGCCGGAACCAGCAAGGCTCTCACCAGTGAGATGGATTTTTGTGCGAGCACGGATACCTCCCCGGGCCTCATGCGAGGGTCAGAAAATGTCAATCTGGCTTCTGTCGCTGATCATGCAGGAAATGATGCGCGGGCGCGCCGCGCCGCCGCCATGGAGGGCCTGCCGATTCCGGCCTCCCTTCAGGAGCCCGAGCGCCC
>JAGUYV010000297.1 GCA_020061125.1 bacterium
GCGGCGTTGCCGCCACCGGCGCTGCCGCCCGCTGCAACTCGGCCCTGGTGATGCGTCCGGCCCGAATTGCAGCAATATCCCCCCGCCTCACCAGCCAGCAATCACTGTTCAACAACTGTTTCATTCAGAGGCGTTGCAGAAATCATGAATGATTGGTAACATACCTATAGTTTGTCAACCCGGACAAGCGCAGTGACTCGACTGGGGGAGTGCGCGGATGCGTGACCGGTCCGCTTGGATTTCGAGACGGGCAGCGGCGTGGTGTGCTTGCGCCGGACTGCTTCTTCTGCTGCTCCCAGCGCATGCGCTGGCCTGGCCCACGTCGGCCCAGTGGATCCCCGTTTACAAATCCGGCCTCCTCCTTCAGGACAGCAACAGCGACACCAACGGATCCCGCAACGTGGTGTCCGACTCGAACAATCCCGCCGCATATATGTACAACGACGGAACCTACTTCTACTTCCGTCTGCGCCTCGACCGCTCTCCCGCTGGAACCGGAGGCCAGGGATACATGGAGCCATACGGGTGGGGCGTGGAAATAGATTCCAATATGGATCCGCGCAACTACGAATGGCTGATAATCGTTGACGGCATATCGCAGTCGGAGACGATTTCCCTGTGGCAGAATACGGTGCAGAGAACGGTCGGTGATCCCGGAGACCGCGCGGAAATCAGAACCGCTTCCGTTCCCTTGGCCGGTAACTTCCAGATTTCCGCAGCAAACACGGCTTTCAACGCCAGCCAGGATTACTTCCTTGACTGGCGGTTCCCCTACGACACCTTCAAGCAGTCATCCGGCATCACGGACACGACCCCCATCCGGTTGTTCTTCGGCAGCTCAAGCAGCGCCGACGCGCTCACGGAAAACGGCGCGGACCTTGTTGGGGCGTCCGATTTGATTGCCGGTTTCTCTGATTATGTGATCCCTCTTGAGCGCACGCCAACCACGGGCAGTGTGATGTTCGTGTCCAACCTTGCCGGGACCGGCGACGTTACGAGCATTACGCAGGGCGACACGATCTTCATCAAGGTCACGGACGGCGACATGAACCTGCTCGACACATCGGTTCAGACGCTGACCGTTGTTCTCACAAACCAGAACGGGGATACCGAGACCGTAACCCTCATGGAGACAGGAGTGAATACCGGGGTGTTCACGGGGTCCAAGGCCACGGTCTCCGCGCTGCCCGTTGCCGGGGACGGAACGTTCCAGATAAGGCCCGGCGAGACCATAACCGTCACCTACATAGACCGGATAGATGCGAACCGCAACACCAACCAGTCCCGCACGGATACGCTGACCGTTGGCGGGCCTTCGATATCCGTGAGCAAAACCGTGAGCGCAGCGGCGGCAGTGGCCGGAGACGTGCTCACATACACCATCACCATCACCAACAGCGGCAGCGGCGACGCCTGGCTGAACACAATCCAGGATAACCTTTCCGCAGGGTTCTCGTATGTGCAAAACTCCGCGGCGGGCCTCACCACTTCCAATCCATCCATCAGCAACCAGACGCTGATCTGGAACGGCTCGTGGATCGTGCCCCGGCGCGTGGGAGCGGTCAATGGGAGCGTCACGCTGTCGTTCCAGGCCGTGGCCGGAGGCATCGCGGGTATTCAGTACAACAGCGCGGTGGCGAGCGGCGCGAACTTCAGCCCCGTGTCCACGGGCGGAACCGCGGCCGTGACCATGTCGGCGCCGGTCATGACACTCACCAAGCAGGTGGCCGGGGCGTCCTATACGCCGGGCAGCGTTTTGACCTATTCCGTGATATACCGCAACACCGGGAGCGCGAGCGCCACCAACTTCATCATCACCGATGCCGTGCCGGACAACGCCACCTATGTGCCCGGTAGTCTGCGCATGGGCAACGCGGCATCCACATTCGCAACCGCCGCAGTCAAAACCGATGCCGCGGACGCAGACGAAGCCGAGGTCGTGGAGCGAAACATTTTGTACCGGGTCAACCTGATTGCTCCGGATGATGGCGTTGCCGGAGCGGGCGCGGATGAAGGCATTGTCTATTTCCAGGTCACCATTGATTGACCGGGGGGCGCGATGAGAATCACACCATTGTACATGGCGGCGGCAGCCGCACTATTGATTGCGGGCGCGGCGTTCGCGGAACAGGGCAAAGCCCAAAATCCGCTGGCGCTTGAAATCAAGGCTGCACGCGAAGTCAGGATCGTCAAGAACGGCACGACCCTCACCGCTCTGGAACCCGCCGACGAGATGCGTTCCGGCGACATCATCGTGTACACCCTCAACTACAAGAACCGGGGCAAGGAACCGCTCAAGGGCGTGAAGCTCACGGACCCGCTGCCCGAAGGGGTTTCATTCATCCCCGGCAGCATGTTCGGAGACAAAGCGGCCGTAACCTTCAGCATTGACGGCGGCAAGACCTATCATTCGCATCCGGTGAAATATAAAGCCACTATGCCGGACGGCTCCGTGAAAGAACGCGAGGCCACGCCGGACATGTTCACGCACATCCGCTGGGTTCTCAAAGACACCTTGAAACCCGGCGCGTCCGGGCAGGTAGGGTTCAAAGCCAGGGTCAAATGACTCCATTATCAACTGGAGAGAAATCATGATAAAGCACACACACAATACAGGCACAACGCGAGCGGGAGGTCTGGCGCGCGCGCTTGCCGCGCTTGCCCTGGTTCTGCTGATGCAAAGCCCGGCGCTTGGCGCGGGCACCGCGGCCGGAACCGTGATAACCAATCAGGCCTATGCGGACTATCAGGATCCCAACGGGAACGACATGACCCGGGTTTTCTCAAACAGCGTCACGACCATAGTGAGCCAGGTTGCGGGCGTGGATGTGGTGCCCGCAACGAGCTCCAAAGTCGGGGCCGCCAACTCCACGGTCATGTATCTGCTGGAGATATTCAACACGGGCAACGGAAACGACGTGTATGATTTCGCTTACGCCGTGACTGCGGGATGGACTCCCACCGCCGTGCAGTTCTACCATGACGTGAACAACAACCACACATTCGACGCAGGCACGGACCCGATCGTGTCCTCTCCTTATGTTACCGGAACAGTTGCCGCGGATGACGACTTCGATGTGTTCATGTTCGTCACGGTTCCCGCGGGCGCGGCCGACAACTCGCAGTCCGTGATCCGCGTAACGGCCACGAGCCGGTTTGACGGGACTGTGACGGATTTCGGCGTGTACACCATCACCGTGTCCTCCGCCGTGGTCACGGCCATCAAGTCCCATGTGCCATCGCGGCCCAAGCCCGGCGACACCGTTACTTACACACTCACCCTCACCAACAGCGGAACGGCGAATGCGTCCAATATCGTGGTCACGGATGCGATTCCCGGAAACATGACCTTCGTGCCCGGCAGCATCAGCATCAGCGGCGTTTCCAAAACCGATGCCGCGGATGCGGACACCGCGGATTACAACGCCACCACAGCGGGCGCGGTTACTGTAAGTCTTGGAACCCTCAACAGCGGCGGATCGGCCACCTCGTTTTCTTTCCAGGCGCGCGTGAACGCCGCGGTTGCGGCCAACACGGCAATCACCAACCAGGCCTCCATCAACTACAACTCCGGACTGAACGCACTAAGCAGCACATCCAACGGCGACACATTATTTGTTGGAACCAATGCCGCGGCTGAAATTGCCGCCACCACGACATCCGCATCGGCGGATCCCGGAGATACGGTCACCTATGCGTTCACCGTGACGAACAACGGCAACGATTCCGACACCTTTGATCTCACCACAGGCTCCAGCCGCGGCTGGACATGGACTATCTGGGTGGACGCCAACGGGGACGGTATCGCGGGCAATGATGGAGATTACCGGCTCACGGACTCCGACGGAGACGGCGTCATAGATACCGGGTCTCTCACAGCCGGGCAGAGCCTGTCGCTCCTGGCCGTGGCCACGGTTCCCGCAGGCACGCCGGACCGCGCCGTGGATGTCCTCACCATCACGGCAACTTCATCCAACGACACCGCCATATCGGACTCGCAGTCGTTTTCCACCACGATCACCTCGCCGGTGCTCACATTGAGCAAAACCGTGACCCCGGCGGGATCGCAGCCGCCTGGCACCACGCTCACCTACACCATCACGGCGACAAACACCGGCACGGGCATTGCGACCAGGGTGGTCATAACCGATGTGGTGCCCGCGAACACCACCTATGTGGCCGGCTCCATCCTCACTGGCCCCACGGTTGCCGGGCTTACGGCGCGCACGGATGCCAATGACGGTGATGGCGCGCTGTACGATTCAGGAACAGATGCGGTTATCGTAGGCGCGGCGGGCAATGAGTCCATCGGCCCCGGCGGCACACTGCTGCTGCGGTTCTCGGTCACGATTAACTGACGGCGGAACAGGATTCTGATGCGCAAAGCGGCAATGCCAACCCCGAGACATGCGCTGCACGCGGCACTTGCCGTTGCGTTTGCGCTGCTGTTCTGGCAAACAAGCGCATGGGGGTTGAGCGCCACGGCCGGGACATCCATTCTTAACCGGGCGTCCCTGTCATATCGCGACGGGGGGGGGAATCCCGTTCCCGGCGAATCGGCCACCGCGGAGACTGTGGTCTCCGGCGGTCCGGTGCTGATGTTGACCATAACGGAAAGCTCGGATCCCGTGGCCATGGGCGCGGCGCTGGTATACACTCTGGCCTACGCAAACACGGGCAACGCGGATTCCACGAACACGGCGCTGGCGCTGGCCCTGTCATCATTTGTCACCTACCAGTCCAGTTCAGTCGGGGGAACTCATGCCGCGGGTGCGGGCGGCGGCACAGTATCCTGGACGCTAGGAACCCTGGCGCCGGGCGCGTCCGGAACGGTTACGGTCACGGTCCTGGTGAAATCCGCGGGCGACCCATCGGGCATCGCCAACGGATCCGTCATTGTTGCCAGCGGAACGCTGACCTCCAATGAAACCAATGCCGCGGCCAATGCATCCACGACGGTAGGGTCCGCGCCCAACCTTGGGATTGCCATGACCGGCACTCCGGGCGTGGTGCAGCCCGGCGGGACCATCCTCTACACCATCAGCTACAGCAACACCGGGAACCAGACCGCAAATAATGTTTCCATTCGCACCCAGTTGCCACCGGGCACGGCCCTGGCGGCCGGAACCATATCGGGTTCCGGCGCGGAGCAAAACCGCGCGGTCTCCTGGGTTCTGGGCGCTCTTGCGCCGGGCGCGTCCGGCTCCGTGTCTTTTCAAGTCACGGTATCGCCCATCGCCGAATCGGGCAGCTCGCTGACCAATGATGCGGTGATAATCAGCAACGAGCTTGGCGTCATCCTCTCCAATCAGGTCACGACCTTTGTTCGCGCCGCGGCGCTCGCCGTGACAAAGACCGGTCTGGACACAAGACCGGGCGAGAACATAACCTACACCATCAATGCCCAGAACCAGGGGATGCTGAACCTGACAAATGTGATTATCCGCGATCCCTTGCCCGCGGCCACAACTTTTGTCAGCGCGGACCAGGGCGGCGTTCTGCAGGGCGGCGAGGTTGTCTGGACCGTGGGCAGCCTGGGCGTGGGCGAGGAGTTCACAGCCACCCTGGTGTTGACTGTTTCGCCAACCGCGGCTCCCGGCGCGGCGCTTTCCAACACCGCATCGGTTTCATCCACGGAAAGTCCGGCGCAGAGCGCGACAAACTTGACCACCGTGGCCGCGCGCACCCAGGGCCGGATCGAGTTTTACACCAGCGCATGGCAGCGCGCCAGAAGTTATCATTCCGGAGACACGGTGTGTGTCCAGGTCACGGACTACGACCAGAACCGTGACGAGACCTCCGTTGAGACGGTCAGGGCGAAGCTTCAGAATGCGGCGAACAGCGACACGGAGAACTTGACGCTCACCGAGACCGGCGTTTCCACGGGCGTGTTCCGCGGATGCGTGCAGAGCGTTTCCACTGCCGGAACCAATGACGACAGCGCCATCAGCGTATCCACCAACAGTTTTATGCGTGTGTATTACACGGACGCGCTCGACCCGATCCCCATGGTGTCCGACACTGTGCTCATAGATCCTTTCGGAATCGTGTTCGACTCGCAGACCGGAGCGCCCGTGCCGGGCGCGGTCGTCACGCTGATGGACGCGGCAACTGGTCTGCCCGCGGCATTGCCAAACAATCCCAACACGAATGCGATCCAGTCCAACCCATACCCGGCGACCGCGGCGGACGGTTTCTTCCAGTTCGAGTTCGTGCCCGCAGGCAGCTATTACCTCGATGTGTCACCGGGCGGCACATACACATATCCGTCGCTTGTGCCGGACAGCAGCCTGCCGCAGGGCTATATAATCGGCACGGGATCAAAGCGTGAAGTGTTCACCCTTACCGCGGGTATGGAACCGTTGCACCTTGATGTTCCGGTGGACCCGCCGGTGGTGGAGCTTCTGACAGTCACCAAATCCGCGGACCGGACCAACGCTTCCATAGGCGACATCATTCGCTACACCATCCGGGTTACCAACCGCGGTGCCCTGCCCGTGAACCTGCCTGTGGTCACGGACGTGCTGCCGCACGGCATTCAGTATCTGCCCGGCTCCTCGGCCCTGAATGGCGCGGTCATCGCTGATCCCACGGGCGCGCCAGGCAAAACCATAGCGTGGAGCATGACCGGCGCCATCCTTCCGGGCGCTTCCATTGAGATCATGTTTTATGCCGTGGCGGGCGCGGACAGCAGCCGCGGCGATGGAAAGAACACGGCCTACGCGCGCGGGCAGGCCGGGACCAAGACCGTCACCTCCAACAATGCATACCACACGCTGCGCATCACCGAGGGCGTCTTCACTTCCGATGGAACCATCCTGGGCCGCGTGTTTCATGACGCAAACGGAAACGGCTTGCAGGACAAGGGCGAGCCGGGCATCGCGGGCATTGAGCTTTATATGGAAAACGGAACCCGTGTGACCACCGACAGCCGCGGGCTGTATTCCATCAACTCCGTGACGCGCGGCACGCATTTGCTCGTGGTGGATGACAAGAGCCTTCCCGCGGGGCTGTCGCCCGCGCAGGGATCGCACCGCGACATGGGCGCGCCGGGTTCTCGATTCGTGGATATGGCCGCAAGCGGGCTGGCCCATGCGGACTTTCCGCTTCAAGGCCGCATCGAGGAGAACACTCCGGATCCGCGTGGCGGCTTGGAGGCGGCGCCCATCTCCCCGCAGCCGGAGGATATCCCTCTCGAAGAGAGGATCATGAACATGACCCCGGCGCTTGAAATCCTTGAACCAGAGGATCGCGCCGTGGTTTCTTCAACACGCACCAGAATCATGATCAAGGCCCCATACGACGCAGACCTGCAAATGCTGCTGAATGGGGAGCCGGTCAGCGTGAGCCGCGTCGGCCGCCGCATATTCAACAAGGATATCAATGTCGCGGTGTACGAGTTCGTGGGGCTGGCCCTGCTGCCCGGCGAGCACAACTCCATTGAAGCCCAAACCCTCGACGCCAGCGGCGCAGTGACCGCTTCAAAAGCAGTCGTTGTGACCGCGTCGGGAGCGCCGGACCGCATCCTGATTCAGGCGGACTCCGTTCCCGCGGACGGAACCGGCGCAGCTACGGCGCGCGTGTCCGTTCTAGACCGGAACGGCAACCCCATCGGATACGCGGGCATTGTCACGGTGACCGTTTCCGCCGGGGAGATTCTGGACCTCGACATGAACGGAGGGGAGCCGGGCGTTCAGTTGCTATACAGGGATGAAACCGTATTCAGAATCAAAGCGCCCACGCAGCCCGGCCCGGTCCGCGTATCCGTGAGCTTCGAAGATCTCACCGCAGGACAGGATGTCTATTTCACCAGGGATATGAGCGACGCCATCGGGTTCGCGTTCGGTGAGATCAAAATCGGCCGGGGCCGCGCACGGGGCAGTACGGAATACCTCAAATCCCGTGACAACGAGTGGTTCGACAATGGATCGTATTCCGGCGGCCGCGCTGCCTGGTTTGTTAAACGGGATCTGGGAAAGGGCGTGTTTCTCACTTCTTCGTTCGACTCCGCTAAGCGCAAACGCTATGACCTCATGCGGGACGCCGAATACCGGGATGATTCGGAATCCCTGTATCCCATCTACGGCGACGACAGCGAGACCGCTTTCGAGTCCCAGTCCCAGAGCAAGGCCTATGTACGGCTGGACAGAGGCCGGTCGCGTTTGCTTTACGGAGATTACCAGACCGCCTTCACGGACACCAGACTGGGCGCTTACACGCGCACCTTCAACGGCGCGAACCTGGAGATAAACAGCGCGGATTATCAGCTCAAGGCGTTTTCCGCATTCACGGACCGTTCACAGGTTGTGGACGAAATGCGCGGCCGGGGCGTGTCGGGTTATTACAACTTGAGCAAAACCCCTGTCGTGGACGGAAGCGAATCCATCGTCATCCAGACGCGCGACAGAAACCTGATCACAAGGGTTGTTGATTCGCAACCCATGGTGCGATGGATTGATTACACAGTGGATTATGAGCGCGGCGCGATCCTGTTCAAAGCGCCGGTGCCGTCCCACGATGCGGAGCTGAATCCCGTTTTCATCGTCGTGTCCTATGAGACCGAAGGTGGCGCGCGCAAATACTTCATATACGGCGCGCGCATGAAGTACTGTTTCAACAAGTATCTTACGCTCGGCGCGACGCAGGTCACGGACGAGCAGGATGCGGGCGCACAGCATTTGAAGGCGTTTGATGCGGCCATCACGCTCCGGCCAAGAACAGTATTCCGTTACGAGCAGGTCAAGACGCAGCGCTTGTTCAATGTCAGCGGCGTGAACTCCCTGCAGAGCGGAGACGGCTGGCTGTGGGAACTGGAGAGCCGCGAACGGGACGATTTGACATGGAAGGTTTATCAGAGATCAACCAATGACTGGTTCGGCAACCCGTCGGCATCGGAAATGCAGCGCGGCATGCAGCGGCAGGGCTACGAACTGGAGTTCCGCAAATCCGCGCGCCTGTCATACTCAAGCAGCTATTTTGTGAGCAAAGACACCGTCAACGAAATGGACCACCGCAGCCATTCCGTGGGCATGAAATCCATGACCGAATCTTCGGAGCTTGACATCGAACTGCTCCGCGAAAGCTCCAGCGACGCTTACATTTCGTCCGCTAGCGCAAACACAAGGAATCCGTACGACGACGCCGAGGTCACGCCCGGCAAGACCGTCGCACTGCGCACGGCTCTGCGCAAGCGCCTGCGCCCAAGGCTTGATCTCACCGCATCTCACAGGCGGGATATTCAATACAACAGGCACAACATCACCACGGCGGGACTGGAGTTCCGGCTGAACCAAAGCGGCAAGCTGTATGTGCGAGAGGAGTTGTGGGCGTTCGAGGACCGCAGCGGTCGCCGCACGGTGTTCGGCGCGGACGCACAGGTGAACCGGAACACCAGCGCTTTCAATGAATACCGGATCGAGAACGGCGCGGGCGGTCAGCGCATCCAGCGCGCCATCGGCCTGCGGAACGCCTTCACCTGGGGCCGGGACCTCACGGGGAATGTGTCTGTGGAGAATCTGTCCACAATCAGCGGCGCGGAGCGGGACAGCGAACCCGATGCGTTTGCGCTGGCCGCAGCCGCGGAATATCTACCAAAAGATCGCATTAAGATCTCAAGCCGCCTGGAATACAGGGACGCCACCGCCGAAACCTCGCGCCTCGCGGAACTGGGCGTGGCGTGGAAAGCGCATCCCGATTACTCGGCCATGGCGCGGCAGCGGTACTATGAAACAACATTCAGCAACGGTGCGCAGAGAACGGCTGCAAGCACGCTCCTGGGCCTGGCATGGCGCCCGGCGCACACGAGCAGATACAACGGCCTCATGCGCCTGGAGTTCAAGGCCGACCGCAGTTCCCCGTCCGTGCAGAACGCAACACCGCGCGCGCGCATCTTCGCCATCGAAGGTTCATACCATCCCGTGACCCGGTTCACCCTCACGGGCAAGTACGCATTCAAAACCGCGCGCAGCGGAAACTGGGATTCCCGCACAACCATGGTCGCCGCGCGCGTGCTCTATGACATCGGCAGCCGGTGGGACATCAGCGGAGAATACCGCGCGCTCACAAGCCGCACCATCAGCGCGGAGTCTCGCGGCGGCGCTCTTGAGCTTGGATACCAGGCAATCCGAAATCTCTGGCTTTCCGCAGGGTACAGCTACGACGCATTCGACACCGACCTCACCGGCGACAGCTACTGGGGCAAAGGCCCTTACATGAAGATGAGATTCAAGATCATGAACTGATGCAGTACGATTTGTCACTCCCCGGATTTCCCCCTGTACAGCGTCTCCATATGCCCGTCTCAATACGCACACCAGCCAGTATGCTCGTTCGTGATTCCGCTCCATGACAACTCGCCCTAGGGCGAAATAATCGTTCTTTTTCTCCGAGGGTGGCTACCCCCTCTGGGGCCCCCTTTTCGAGATCGGCGTTCGGTGCCCACCGGGTCGTTTATCCACGGTTTGGCATCAACGAGTTCATCGGAAAGGAGGTCTGTTTCACCATGCCCGAAAACAGGATGATGTGCTGCCGCGAGGAGGTGTTCGCCAGCGTGCTGGCGCTGCGGCGGGCCGGGTACGATGCACGGCGCGCGGGCGACGGGTTCGTCGTGACCCACCCCGAGCGCGGCGCGTTCGCGTTCAGCGGATCGAGGCTGCTGCCC
>JAGUYV010000220.1 GCA_020061125.1 bacterium
GTACTCGCAGTGGGCCGGACACGATGCGCTCGTGGGCCAGGCTGGCCGCTCCGTGCGGCCCAGGGTGCTGTTCTCGTTCGGCGTGAGCGGCGCCATCCAGCACACGGCCGCCATCAGCGGCGCGGAGCTTATTGTCGCCGTGAACAAAAACCCCAACGCCGCCATGATGCGCCTCGCGGATGTGGCGATCGTGGCGGACGCATCACAGGTGTGCGCGGCCCTCATACGCGAACTCAAAGCGCGCATCCGCAACTGAACCGCGGACAATATCAAAATGAAAATTGATATGAATTTTACCGATGGCTGACGCAGCGCGGCTCGCTGGCCCGGATCAGATCAGGTCGTCCGCGGCCAGGGCGTACAGCACGAGTTTCTTCATGGCCAGTTCTTCGGCGTTGGCGGGCTTGCCCTCCAGTCCCATGCGTTCGAGGTAGGGCATGGCCTGCTCGGGCGGGAACAGGATTTTTCGCGCGTCGTTGAACGCAGGCGGGCGGAACCCTTTGAGAGAGAGCTTGACCTTGAGGCCGCGCAGGGTGCGCGCAAGGGTCAGCTCCTCCTTGGTCAGCTCGGTGCCGTAAGGGAACATTTTGAACAGGCCTTTGGCGCGGAACGGGGCCAGGCCCTTTTCGAGCGCCTCGGGCGTGTTGCCGCGGAACTGCGGGGGGATGCGGTAGTTGCGCGGCAGCTTGTGGCAGGCCTTGGCCTTGCGCAGCAGGGCGTCCTGGAAGCGCGAGTCCGTGACATTGAGCATGGCCTTGACGGTTTCGCTGTCGGTGCGGCCGCGCACATCGGCGATGCCGTATTCGGTGACATAGATGTCGCGCAGGTGGCGCGGGATGGTGTAGTTGCCGTATGTCCACACGACATTGGAGGCCGGCTCGCCGGCCTTGTCGCGCACCGCGCGCACTGTCAGAATGGAGCGCGCGCCGGGCAGGCTCTGGCCCATGGACACGAAGTTGTACTGTCCGCCCACGCCGCTGATGACCTGCCCGTTTTCGAGTGTGTCGCTGGCCGCGCCGCCCAGTGCGGACACGAGCATGGCCGTGTTCACGAACCGTCCGTCCCTGCGCTGCCATTTCTTGAGTTCGCCATCGTCCATGATCCCGTTCACAAAGCTGATCTCGCGCATCTGGATCAGGCGCCGCTCGTCGTCGCTCATGTTGAGCAGAGTGTCGTAGAAGCGGCCGGAGCCGATGAAGAAGCCCGCGTGGATGAGCGCTCCGTGCAGGAGCTCGCGTCCCAGGAACATGTTGTGGATGGTGGCGCGCGCCGCGGGATTGGAAAGGTCCGCGGAGCATCGTGTGCCGTTCAGCAACAGATCGCCGTTTTCCACGCGCGCGCCCTCGCGCAGTATGCCGTAATGGGCCAGGAATTCCGCGTCACGCGGGGTGAGATGCCGCTCGACAACGCCTTCCTCGACCAGCGCGTCCAGAATTTCGCCCACGGGCGCGCCGTCGAGCCGGTGTTTGATCAGGGTGCGCTGCAGACCCTCGTGGCCGTACACCTTGCGCTTGATGATGTCGCTGCCCATGAGGTGGACGAACCCGTCGAAGATAAACTCCGAGCAGCCGTACAGGCCTTTTTTGAATGTCCCGGTTCCGCCGATGGTGTCAATTTCGCGGTTGAATTTCTTGTAGATTCCGGTTTCGGAAATCACTCGGTAATAGAGGTCGTTACGGTCGTGGCGCATCTGCATCACGAGGGTGATGGCGTCGGCCAGGGAGCCGAAACCCACCTGGAAGGTGCCGCCGTCGCGGATCAGGGATCCTACATGCAGGCCGATGTAATATTCGGCCGTGGTGATCGGCTCCTTGGGAGGGGCGAAGAGCTGGTGATAATATTGATGATGGTCCACGATGCCGTTGAACTCGGCGGGCGCGATTTCGCCTGCGCCGAACATGTATGGCATGTTCGGGTTTACCTGCGCGAGCAGGCGCACGCGCTCCCCGGCGCGGCTTTTGGCGATCAGGTCACGGGCCATCATCACGGCCGCGTCCGCGTTGCTGCCCATGCTGTGCAGGCCCGAGGCGCCTTTGCCGGACACCATGCACGCCACCACATTGCACCCGGCCGCGTGCACATCCCGCGACACATGCGTGAAATTCGAGGACATGGCGCTCTGCTGCAGCCGGTCGTTGTCCAGCCCCGCGCCCGGCGACAGGTAGATCTCGCGCAGATCCACATTGTCCGGCAGGCGGCCGGTCATCACATCGTCCATGTACTCGGGGTCTATGTAATCGGGGAACAGGCGTTTGGCCAGCGGCTCTACAAAGCGGCGTTCGAGTTCGCTCTTCCATGTGGGCGTGTGCAGGGTGAGTCCGCTGTACATGCGCAGATTGATCGAGGAATCCTTTTTGGCGGCGCGGTAAAACGCGTTGGCGATGGCCGTTGGCTTGCCCACGCCAATGGGAAGCCCCATTTTAATGTCTTTTCCTATGTGGGTTAACGCCTCTTCAACACACTCTTCGGCGGATTCGTATACCAGCGGCAGGTCGTCCGGCATCGGGCGGCTGTCTCCTCTCCAGAAATCACGGTCCTTCGGTCTCCACAAACTCCGGTAATCTTATATTTACGGGCGAGGTCCGTTTCAAGAAAATGTGCAGTTCGTCACGATATTAAATGCTGAAAAACGATTGTGTGCGTGTGGGCGGTGAGTGCGAATTCCGCGGATTTCCCTCTGGGAGATCGCCGGGGCTGGAAATGCGGACAGGGGACCGCGCCGCAGGCCAAGCAGAATACAATGTGACACGCGGCGGCGCGTGCGCGGGCCGTTAGAGCAATTTGCGTTTCACGAAGCTGAAGAGATCCATTTGCGACTGGCGCGCGCGGCCTCCGAAGCCGGACAGGGCGCGCGACGCGGCCGGAATCTGCATGGCCTCGAACACGCGGCCCTCGGGACCGCTGAAATAGGCCATGCGCGCGCCTCCGGCGATGCGCATGGGGGCGAACAGGAAATGCACGCCCGCCGCGCTCGCTTTCGCGTGGAATGCGCGCAGGTCCGTACAGGAGTAGCAGATATGTTTGACGCCGAGGTCCGGATAATAGTCAATGCGTTCCTCCCGTGGATGCGGGAACATGTCCGCGGGTTCGGGAAAGGTTTCTCCGGGAAGGTGAATCACCCTGATGCGGCCGTAGACCTCGGAGACAATGTCTCCGGAGTATTCGAACAGCTCGTGCAGGAATCCGTGCGAGGCAGGGACTTCACGATTCAGCAACCCGGCGGCGTCGAAGAACCGTATGTAAGGCCCGGGGCGCGCCACGACCAGGCCCGCCTCGCGGATGCCGGTGATGGATCCCACGCCGCTGGTGACCGCGGAAAGGGGATATGATTCCGGCGCCGGGTCTTCAAAAAAAATCAGGGCGGTTCCATCGGGATCACGCACCAGGGCGCAGCGGCCCTCGGGCGTGTCCGCGGCGCGGGGATTCGCGCCCTTGTCCCGGAGTCGTTGCACGAAGTCGTCGAACGCGCGCACGGTGAAGGCCGCGTAGCGCCAGCCGGGTTTTGCGAAAGGCGCCGGGTCCGTGTCCCGCGCCGGGTGGCGCGGCAGGTGGAACAGCTCGACGCCCTGGTCCTGAAACTGGAACCAGGTCACATGGTTCACGGCGTTTTCCAGGCGGTACATGGTGTCGTGCGCGGGACCGCGCGCCACGGACGCGCCCAGGAGCGGGAAGCGCAGCACGCGGTGATAAAAGCGGCGCGACGCCGCGCCGTTGCTCACGGTGATGCCGATGTGATGCGGAACGGTGAGCATGGCCGAAGCTCCGTTTCAAAAATCGGTGCGTGCGCGTCAGCGGGACGCGGGCGCGCCGTATTCCTGGTCCAGAAATTCCTTGAGCAGAACCACATCGTCGGTTTGCAGCACAGTGAGGCCCGCGGCGAGTTTTTCGCGCATTTCCTCCTTGCTGTTCAGCGGCATGGTCACGACTTTAAGCCCCAGCTTCGCGGCCTGTTCGAGCGCTTTTTCGTCCGCGTGTTCGGCCAGCATGCCGACCCAGTCCGCGCCCTGTTTCTTGATTGTGGGTAGGCTCGGCAGGGGCGCGGGGTACGACAGGCTGGCGGTCACGCCCGGGTAATTCTTCGATAGCCATTTGAGCTGTTCGTGCGTCCACATCTGCACCACGATCCTGTCGAGCATGCCCTTGTCCCGCGCCAGCGCCAGAAGTTTTTCCATGGCCGGTATGCTGTGCTCCTTGGTGTCGACAAACACGCCCACATTCTTTTCTTTGGCAAGATCGAACACCTGTTCGAGCGTGGGGATGGGTTCGCCGCTTTTTGTTCTGATGGCGCGAACTTGTTCCAGGGTGAGGTCGGGAACATCCGCGTCAAGGCCCGCGGATCGCTTGAAGGACTTGTCGTGATTGATGATGAACACGCCGTCGGCGGTTAGTCGCGGGTCGCATTCGATGTAATCCACGCCGTAATCCGCGGCCAGGGCGAAGGCCTTGAGCGTATTTTCATCTGCAAGGCGGTTTGCGCCGCGGTGCGCCACGGTGATGGGACGCGGCAGGTCCGCGGGCAGCACGCGCGGGGCCAGGATCGCGGCGAAAACAATCGAGAGCAGGGCTGTCAGAATCCGTTTCACGATGCAATGACTCCTTGATGATGTGAATGGCGTGTCAGACGGGCGACACCACGCGGCGCTCCTGTGCGCATTCCTCGGGCATGTTGTCCCACAGGTCCGCGAGCAGATCGCTTTTGACGCGCTTGAACGCGGGATCGTTCCACAGGTTGCGCCATTGCCAGGGATCTTCGAGCCGGTCGTAGAGTTCGCCTTCGGTGCCGTCATAGTTGGGGATGCGGCCCTTGCTGCCCCAGATGGCGTGTTCGAGCAGGGGCCACCGTCCGCCGCGGCCGCGCGTGCTGGGCAGATATGCGGTGATGATGTACCGGTCATTGATGAGCGTGCGCATGTGCATGCCGATGACGCGGAACTGGCTGTCCCATGTGGTGATGACGCGTTCGCGGGTTTCGCCGGGGTCCAGGGGCAGGTGGCGGCCCTGCGCCCAGGGAGGCAGGGGAACGCCGGCCGCGCGGCAGAATGTTGGTACGAGGTCCACATGGCTCACAAGCTGCTCCGACACGCGCGGCGCCGCATTTTCGCATGCCGCGGGTTTGTAGATGAACGGGATGTGCAGCAGACTGTTGGTGTGGAACGGCCCCTTGAACGCGAAATTGAAATCGCCCTGCAGATCGCCGTGGTCGGTTGTAAAGAAGATGTCCGTGTCGTCGTAGATGCCCAGGCGCTCGAGGTGCGCGAGCACGCGGCCCATGGCCTCGTCAATCAGCTCGTTCTCCACATGAATGTACTGGCTGATCTCTCGGATCTGGTCGTGGGTGAGGTTGCGGGGCACGAATTTCACGGGCGCGCCTTCGCAATTCTGGTAATCGCCCATGTAGTAATCGAGCCAGTGCCGCGGCTTGGTTTTCAGGGACTCGATGCACTTCTGGTCCGAACCCGGGTTGCCCGGGGGTAATTCGAGATCGCGCCAGTTGTGGCGGCGCAGTTCTCCCGCGGGGGGATCGAACGGATGGTGCGGATCCGGGAAACTCATCCAGATGAACCAGGGGGAGCCGGTCTGGTTGAGATCCGAAATGTGCGCGATGGCGCGGTCGGCGATCCAGTCCGAGTGGTACAGTTCACGGGGGATGGGATTGTGGTGCAGCTCGGGCGCGCCGGTTTCGCCGCCGCCCTTGCCTGCGATGGCGATGGCGAATCCGCCGGTGTGTTCCGGGTGATTTTCGAGCAGCCAGCGCGTGTAGTGGCCGCCGATGAGGCCGTGGGACGCAAGCTCGACATGATCGAACCCCATCCAGGGGCCGTTGCTGCCGAGCGGGGCCAGGCGGTTCTGCATGAATTGCAGGAAGGGGTCGAACATTGGCTCGAAGTGGGACTTGCCGATGAGCGCGGTGCGGTATCCGGCGTGGCGTTTGAGCCAGCGCGCGACGCCTTTTTCGCCCGTGGAGTAGTGCATGCCGTTGGCGGTGATCCCGTGGGTGAGGGGATACTGTCCGGTGAACATGGTGGTGCGCGTGGGCATGCACACCGCATGGTTGGTGTAGGCGCAGGTGAAGTCAATGCCCTCGGACGCGAGCATGTCCGCTGCGGGCGTGCGCGCCACGCTGCCGTGGCAGCCCAGGGCGTCGAACCGCTGCTGATCGGTGGTGATGAACAGGATGTTCCGCGCCATGTCAGTCCGCCTCCCGTTCCCGGAGCGTGCGTTCGAGTTCACCCTGCAGGCGGTCAATTTCTTCGGTGAGCTTGCGCAGATCTTCTTTGGGATACAGGCCCAGTGCGCGCGCCACCCGCCTGCGCGCCTGCTGGCGCTGCTCGATGCTGCTGAACTGCACTTTCAAAATATCCGCGAAAATTTTCCCGGCGTTCAATTTGGCGAGAATGTGTCCCTCATGCCTGCCGTCCGTTTTTTCGGCCATGCAATCATCTCCGATCCCGGCTCGCGCTGCATTCCGGCCGGACAGCGCATCCGGCGCGCATTCAAACGGAACTCCGTTCGCCATCAGTATATCGCGGAATTGCGCGCAGGGGCAAATAGGCTTCCGGCTCACACGATGGACAGGTGCATGCTGTCGTCGAGGATCGCGGTCCGGGCGAAATTGTTGTAGGG
Source organism: bacterium (assembly GCA_020061125.1). GTDB lineage: Bacteria > UBP15 > UBA6099 > UBA6099 > DSWB01 > DSWB01. Next base: position 6,625 of record JAGUYV010000220.1, read on the forward strand.
AATCAGCGGGCAGTCGAAAGCGTTGCAGATGGCCGGGTCTATGTTGCGGATGGCGCGGCGGTGCGCGGGCGAACCCCAGAGCGCGGCGAACGGCTTGTTCTTGAGCGAGCCGATGCGGTGCGACCGCGGGTGGTGGGTGTAATAGGGGCACACGAACAGCGCGGCGTGCGGGTCCAAAACCGGATGCAGGGGATTCAGAAAGCAGGGTTCCGTGAGGTGTTCGCGCTCCATGCCGCCCAGCACGCGGAAGCCGCTGTTGCTCTTGGCCGCGGCGCGGCGCGTTTGATCAATGAGGCTTTGCGCGGCGCGGCATCCGGGAGCGGTGAGCGATTCGCGGCTTTTGCGCAGGGGCTTGAATTGAACATAATCCACACCAAGTTCGCGCGCGCGGAGCGCGATGGCCGGGATCTCTCCGGAGTTGCGCTTCGACACCAGAGTTTTGAGGCCGATGGCCGTGGCCGCGCCCTCGCGGCGGCGCGCCTCGACCAGCGCGGCCACATTGTCCTCCACGCGCGCCAGGTGGTCCACGCCATGTACTTTTTTGTACACGGCCGGGTTCGCGGCGTCGAA
>JAGUYV010000225.1 GCA_020061125.1 bacterium
ATTGTTTCCAAGTACCGCAAATGAGCAAAAGTGAGGAAAAACACCGGGACTGGGTGCGTTTTGCGACAGCAAAACCTTGCCTGTCCCGCGTTTTTTCCGACGCTGGGACTTTTTCAACAGCCCCACCGGGTCGCTTTCCGCTCCGCAAGGAAAACGAAGCCTGTCCCCAGCTGTTTTTCGTCCCACGCACTTTTTCAACAGCCCCGCATAACCCAAATCCGCACCCTGGATTTGGGACTGTAACCCCGGAGCGCCCGGAACGCAAAACCCAACCCCCATCGCACTCCCCGGAAATGCACATAAAAATCGCAAAAATCCCCGTCATTCCAACACGATTTCAGTTGGAATCCACGCCGCCTTCCCCACCCCTCAAGCTGTCTCAACAACCCTGCACCAGCCGCCAATAAAATTAATGCGAAAAAGGGATTGACCTGCCTCGGATATGGTATAATATCAGCAACAAGGAAAGCATCCCAAAACAGGAAAGGCAATAATTTTCTAAACGGGCGGGGACAACAAAAGGATGTCTATGTTCTTTGGTGAAAAGGGCAAAAGGCAAAAGCGAGGCATTGTTAAGTATGGTGTCCCCAAAACTTCCCGGGCGGCCCGCGCCTGGGCGTGGACGCCACGGCATTGCTAATCGTCATCCTCTTCGTGTTCCGCAATGCGCCCGTGGGCATTCGCGCGGGCATCGCCTCAATGCAACAGATAGACAAGGCCATCGAGGAAGCGAGCTGCGACCTGGGCGCGTCCTCGTTCACAACTTTTCGCAAAATCACGCTGCCCATCATATCGAGCGCATTTTTCACGGGCCTGGCCTACAGCTTCGTCAAGTGCATGACCGCCATCAGCGCCGTGATTTTTCTGGTCAAGGGCGACTGGAACCTGATCACCATCGCCATTCTGGACGCGGTGGAGAGCAGCGAATACTCGCAGGCCGCGGCCTTGAGCGTGGTGCTGATCGGCATTGTGCTGGCCGCGCTGGGGCTGATCCAGTTAATGGTGGGCGCCATGGGGAAAACCGCGGCCGCGCCGCGCAAAGGCAAGGCGTGACCGCGGTTCCAGACATGATTTCAGCCGCTTGAATCGAATACTGCTTAACAGGGTTGATTGCTCAATTCCCTGAAAGCCGGGTGTTCATGGTCCGCGCCTCCGGGTCTGTTGAGAATGAGGGGGGGGCGAAAAAATCGTGTGGACAGGGGGGGGTGAAAAAGTTCCAGCGGCGGAAAAAACCCGGAACAGGCAAGGTTTTGCTGTCGCAAAACGCACCCAGTCCCGGTATTTTTCCTCGTGTTTTCACAGCCTTGCGAAGGCCGCGGCGCAGCGGTTTGGCACAACAGCAAGCGAAGCTGCTTATTCAACACTGCGCAGCGGCTCGTTCATCTGCTGCTGTTGCAGGGTGTCCGGGTCCGGCTCGTCCTGCTCTTCGGGAGCGGGGAACGCGGACAGGTGCGCGATGTCGTTTTTGTAGCGCACCACATTGCCCACGACCTCGTCGCTGGAGATGTGCTGCGCGCTGCCAAGGCCCGGAGGCGCGTACTCTTCGGCCGCGCTGTTGAGCGCTTTATCAAGAAATGCGCTGGCTGCGGACATGGCCGCGGCGGGTGGGGCTTTATCCAGGCGCAGGACCTCGATGGCCACGCTTTTGAGCAGCTCGTCCCATTTGTGCCGGAACACCTGGGGCGTGGCGAACAGGTCCATGCCCAGCGCCTTGTCTCCGGCGAACGCGATGTAGCCCGCGGCGCTGGCGTCCAGCTTGAACGCCGCGGCGAATCCGGCCAGCTTCTCTTCCTGGGCCTTAATGCCGTCGTTCATGGCGCTCGTGCCCGAGGACACGCCGAGGTCCTCGTTCAGCTTTTCCACATCGTTCCACACGCGCTGCTGCCCGGCCGCGTATCCGCCGCCCTGCTTCACGCTTTTCTGCACGCCCGCAGCGTTGGCCGCGCGCATTCCCGCGCTGGCCATCTCGCCCTTATCGAATGTGTCGCTGACTTGGGTCCAGCGCCCGTGTTCCACACAACTCACGGGGATCGTGGTCTTGCTGTTCCCGTCCAGGATCAAGGTCGTATTCACAATCCGGTTCTGTTTGGCGCCCACAAGCTCCTCGCCGCCGATGATGATGACCTTGTCGCTGCCTTTGTTCACCACCTGCAGCTCGGGTACGCTCGCGCCCTGGTCCAGCTCCCGGATTTCCACGGTGCCGTCCGCCAGCGCCTCGTCCAGGGTCTTGTATTCCACGGTTTGCGCGTTTTTGCGGTACAGCGGAAACACCGTCAGCCCGGCGTAATAGACGGGTTCGCCGATGGTGATGCCGCCCGAGACATTGACTGGAGCGGGCGCGGCGTTCGCACGCCCACGCGACGCGCTCCGATCGCACGCGGCAATCGCCGCCAGCAGCGCAACGGCCAGCGCCCCGATCCACAGCAAGCTCAAAATCCGTTTTCCGTGCATGGTGAAACCTCCCGGTAATGGCAATATGGATTCGCGGGAATTCCGCTTGCGAATATTCAGACACTTCACGCATGGCATTGTTCGGCGTAATGGAAAAAACCTGAAGCGCGGGTTTTGCTTGCGACGCGGTTCCGCGATTCCGCAGCATTGCACTACAATATCCGTGACGGGCGGGCCTCGCGGCCGCGCGCGCAGATCTCTGGACGGCGGTTCACGAACATGGATGCGGATTTCGACATTGTTTTCATAGGCCACATATCAAAGGACATCATCATCGCGCCCGGACAGCACGAGACGGGCACGGGCGGGGCCGTGTGGTACGGCGCGTTTGCGGCGCTGCGCGCGGGCGCGCGTGTGGCTGCGGTGATCCGGTGCGCGGAGCCGGACTTTCCTCTGATAGAGCCGCTGCGCGCGGCGGGTGCGGCCGTGTTTCCCATAGCCGCCGCCGAAACCACCAGCATTGAAAACCGCTACCACGACCAGACCCGTGAGCGCCGCACTTGCTCTTCGCGCGGCTTCGCCGGGCAATACGCCGTTTCCGAACTCCCCGACATTTCCGCGCGCATCTGGCACCTGTCAGGGCTTGTGCGTGGAGAGTATGATCTGGACCTCATGCGCCATCTGCAACAGCGCGGGGAGTTAAGCGGAGACGCCCAGGGCTTCGTGCGCGTGGTGCGGCCGGACAAGTCCATGGAGTTCGAGGACTGGACCGAAAAGCGGGAAGCGCTGTCCCTGTTCTCGTACTTCAAGACCGACGCGGCCGAAGCCGAGATCCTTACCGGCGAGACGGATGTGCGCGCGGCCGCGGCGCAGCTCGCGGCCTGGGGCGCGCGAGAAGTCTTGCTCACCCACCCCGGCGGCG
>JAGUYV010000271.1 GCA_020061125.1 bacterium
GCAAGGTATTTGGTGTAGCCGCCGAAAAGCTCGTCGCCCCCGTTGCCGCTCAAGGCCACGGTGATGTGGGGCCGCGCCTGTTGCGCCAGAATGAACGCGGGGATGGCCGAGGCGTCCGCGAACGGCTGATCGAATGCGCGGACCAGGAGCGGCAGGAATTCCGGAACGCCCGGGAAATCCATGTCGAAGACCGTGTGCTCCGCGCCGCAGTGTTCGGCCACGCGCCACGCGAACGGCGTTTCATCGAACCCGCGCTGCGGAAACCGGATGCTGAACGAGCGCACGCGGCCCGCCGCGGCCCGGCACATGATAGCGGTGACCAGGCTCGAATCAATGCCCCCGCTCAAGAACGCGCCCAGGGGCGCATCGCTGACCAGGCGCATGCGCACCGCGTCCTCGACGAGCGCCGCGAGTTGCTCTTCGGCGTCGCTTTCAGAAATCGCGCGCGGCGCATCCGGCAGAGACCACCAGCGCACGGGCGCAGGGTCGCCGCCGCGAAAATCGAGGTAATGGCCCGGTGGCAGGCGGCGGATCCGGCTATAGATGGTGCGTTCGCCGGGAATGTACAAATGCGCCAGATACTGGGCCAGGGCTTCGCGGTCCAGGTCCCGCGGCACGGCCGGATGCGCGAGCAGGGCCTTGATCTCGGACGCGAAATACAGCCGCCCGCACGAGAAATGATAGAACAGCGGCTTGACTCCGAGCCTGTCCCGGGCCAGAAGCAGGGAGCGGTTCTTTTCATCCAGAAACGCGAACGCGAACATTCCGTTGAGCTTGTGAAGACCCTCCGCGCCGTGCGCGTGCATCACGCGCAGCACGGACTCGGTGTCCGAGTTGGAGCGGAAAGGCGCACCCGCTGTTTCGAGAGCCGCGCGCAACTCGCGGAAGTTGTATACCTCGCCGTTGTAGACCATGTGTGCAGCGCCGTCCGTGGTGGACATGGGCTGCGCGCCGCCGGGAATGTCTATGATGCTCAACCTGCGCATGGCCAGCGCCGCAAAGGGGCGGAACAGATACCCCTCATCGTCCGGCCCGCGGTGGTTCAGGGTCTGGTTCATGGCGCGCACGAACCGGTCCGCATCCTCGATGGGCCGGGTGAAATCCGCAATGCCGCATATCCCGCACATGAAAACCATTATAGGCGATAGCGCAGGCGGCGGGAACGGTGGAAGGCGCGGAATTGAGCAACACAAATGGTGTATTGACAAATATACATTAAATGTGATTATATATACCATTATACAAATAAGCCCGGTTTTTTCAGCAAATATACGGGTTTATATAAAAGATCATTACAAATTGCTTTTTAGGGCAGAGAATATACACGGCGGTTTTGCAGAGGCAGATAATGGTTGCTCCGAGGTCGCCGTTGACCGCCGGGATGTTCAGTTTATGAGACGCACGCTTCGAGTTTTAATAATTGACGATGACGAGCAGTTCTGCGCCAAGTGCCGGGAACGGCTGCTTGCGCAGAGCAGCGATACTTATGATGTGGCGTATGAGACCAGCGGCAGCGCGGGAGTGGAAACCGCGGCGGCCGGGCGGTTCGATGTTATTCTGGTGGACATGAAGATGCCGGACATGGACGGCATGCAGGTGCTGCGCGAGTTGCGCGAGCGCAAAGCGCCGGGCGTGCGCATCATGCTCACGGGCATGACCGACCTGGCGCTGGCCGTGGAAGCCATGAAAGTGGGCGCGTCGGACTTCATGACCAAGCCCATGAGCGCGCCAGAGTTGATCGCGCGCATCGAGCAAGCCCTGGCCGCGGACTCCATGGAACAATGGTACCGCGAGCGCGCGGATCAGCTTCCGCCCGTGGATCGCTCCACGGCCGGGCGCAGCGAACTTCTCCAATGCCTGCAGGCCGTGGCCCGCGACGGGCGGCACCTGGCCGCAGTGTTCCTCGGAGATCTCATCAAGGCCGACTCCAAGGTGGCTCGCCGCCTCAAGTCCGTGTTCAAGGAGCGCCGCATTCCCGTGCATCTGATCACGGGCCGCAACATGGTCTCGGGCCGCGATGTGGTGCGCTATCTTACCAGCAACGACTCCGTGGTCATCGTGTCCGCCATCAGCGTGAACGATATCCCGAGCCACGACCACAGCCTGCCGCGGTTGAGTTTCAGCGACATCCTGGCCGAGGCATCGCGTCTGGGCTTGAGCACAAAGGTTTCGTTCGTGAATGTGGATCCCGGCAATCCCAGCCTTGATGTAATTTTCAAGGAACTGTTCTGAAACCCCATCCGGCAACCTATCAGCGCACGGCGCGCAGCGCCGGGAACAGGAGGCGCCCCAGTGAACGCCATTCCCACCGCCGCAGGCATCATCCCCGCGCGATACCAGGCCACCCGGTTTCCGGGCAAACCCCTGTTTCCCATCCTGGGCAAGCCCCTGGTGCAGCATGTGTACGAGCGTGTGAGCGCCGCGAAAAACATCACCGAAGCCATCGTGGCCACGGATGACCGGCGCATCTTCGACGCGGTGCAGGCGTTCGGCGGCCGCGTGATCATGACCTCCCCGGACCACCCCACGGGCACGGACCGCCTGGCCGAAGTGGCCCGCGGCCTGGACTGCGAACTTGTGGTCAATGTGCAGGGCGACGAGCCGCTCATGTCCCCGGACCTGGTGGACCGCGCCGTGGCGCATTTCGGGGCCATCCCGGACTTCCGCATGGGCAGCGCCATGACCCCCATCACCGTGGAAGAAGACATCGCCAACCCCAATGTGGTCAAAGTCGTGGTGTCGCAGACCGGGCGCGCGCTCTACTTCACCCGCCACCCCGTGCCCTACCGCCGCGCGCAGACCGGCGCGCCCTGCTACCAGCACATCGGATTCTATGTGTACAAGCGCGAGTTCCTGCTTGAATTCGCCGCCATGCCCCCCACGCCACTGGAGCGCACCGAAAGCCTCGAACAGCTCCGCGCCCTCGAAAACGGCATTCCCATCCACATGCTCGAAACCGACTATCAGGGCATCGGCGTGGACGCCCCCGAAGATGTGGCCCGCATCGAATGGGAACTCAAGCAGCAGGGGAAATAAGCATCATTATCTTTAAGAATTTCATAAACCGCCATGAAAAATGGGGCCCGTTTCGGGGCCCCGCTTGGGGTGTGAAGTGCACCGGCATTCCTGAAACAGTGGCCGGGGAACTTGGCTTAAATTAAGGACCGCGCCTAATTTGCGGGCACGGTGACGAAGGCCACGGCCTGTGGCGGCAGACCCGTGCTCGCGGGTCCCGCGGTCACGGCGTTGGTCGTGGTGTTCACAAACACCACGCCGGATCCGCCATAAGCCGTTTCGCTGATCAGCAAATATCCGAACGGGTCCAGCCCCACCTCGGGCACATAGCCGCCAGCGGTGTAAACAGGCGCAGCGCCGGTCAGCGCGCCGGTCGTGGGATTGAACGCCCACACGCGGTTCACCCAGTCGCTGCCGGACACGACCACATATCCATTGGTGGACGAAGCCACGGCGAGGTCGCCGGGCGCGCCGCCCAGGGTGTCCTTGCTGATCAGGTTGCTCACGGCCAGGGTCGCGGGGTCGAGCACATCTATGCCGCCGGGCACGGTGGAATCGTAGTAGCTGCCGCTGCAGCTTATGTAGAGTTTCCCGGTCGCGGCGAGATAGTCCATGTACTGCGGGTTGTAGCAGTTGAGGGTCACGGCCTGGGTTCCAGCGGCGGTTGCGTCCGCGTCCACCAGGGAGTCGGTGGCCGTGTCTATGACCGCCACCAGGCCCGGCGCGGACGGGTTGAAGCTCACCAGGCGCTGCATGAGCACATATACCTTACCGTTTACCGCCACCATTTCGGCCATCTCGGGATTGCCGTCGCTGTCCGCATACGCGGAAAGGTCTATGGTCCCAAGCTGCTCGCCAGTGAGCGGGTTCACAATCAGCACGGATGTGGTTCCATAGCGGCTCACATAGGCTTTGGACGACGACAGAACCTCAATGTCGTAGGGGTTGGATCCGCTGCCCGTGGAATAATTGGCGACCACGGAGAAATTGCTGCGCGAGTCCAGGACCAGGATGCTGTCCGATCCCTGCCGGTTCAGCACGAATACATACCGGCCGTCGGTTTCTATGAGCGCGTCGGAATGTATGTCCGTGACGGACGGATTGACCGTGACGCCGAGTCCGGGGCTTCCGTCGAGGCTGACCACGGCCAGGCGGCCGGTGGTGTAGTCGGTGGTGGTGTACACGGCGTAATAGGACGGCGCCGCGGAGTTGATGGCGGTGGCGATGGCGTCCGTTACATCCGAGTCGGCCAGAGCGGTGTTTTTCGCCAGAGTCACGGCCTGGCTCACGCTGGCCGCGCCGGTGTAATCAAGGTTCGCAGTTGCCGTGGACACCTGCGTCCAGATGGTGAGGGCTTCGTCGCGCGAAATGGTTTCGAGGTTCGCGCCCGCAAGTTCGAGGCGCTCCTCGATTATCTGCATGGCCGCTTCGCTTGCGGGCGAGACTACCACGCCGCTGCTGGACGGGATGAGCGCGCGCAGGGTGTTGGACCCGAACGAGGCCGTGATCACGATGCTGTAGTCCGTGAGGTTCACGCCCGCGGGCAGCGAGATGGAGAAATTTCCGGAGGCATCGGTGCTGCCGGATGCGAGCAGGGTCTGGCCGGCCGCATCGGC
>JAGUYV010000012.1 GCA_020061125.1 bacterium
CTAAAGCCCTATCTGGAAAGGAAACCGATTCGCATGATCCGCATCGTTCTGGCAGACGACCACGCCCTGTTCCGCGCGGGGCTGAAGCGCCTCATCGAGGCCGAGGAAGACATGCAGGTGGTGGGCGAGGCCGGCGACGGACGCCAGGCCGTGGCCCTGTGCGCAGAGCACAAGCCCGATGTGGCCGTGCTCGACTTCGCCATGCCGGACATGGACGGACTCGAAGCCGCCAAGCAGATCATCGCCGACAACAAAAAAGCCCGCGTGCTCATCATCACCATGTACGACAACGAGGAATACGCCATCCGCTTCCTGCAGGCCGGCGCGTCCGGGTACATCGTCAAGGAAACCTCGCCCGAGGAACTGCCCGCGGCCCTGCGCAAAGTCGCCTCCGGAAAGGTCTACATCACCCCGGCCATCATGGAGCGCATCGCCCTGCGCCACCACCAGTTCCAGAAAGACAACCCCGTGTCGCTCTTGAGCGATCGCGAACTTCAGGTCCTGCTCAAGCTCGCCCGCGGCCGCACCACCAGCGAAATCTCCGACGACTTGAGCCTCTCCATCAGCACCGTCAAAACCTATAAATCGCGCATCTTCGAAAAACTCGGCCTGCGCAATGTCTCCGACCTCACACGGTTCGCCATACGCTACAGCCTCATTGACCGGCTCTGACCCGCCCGCCGCGTGGCGGTTCGCGCTACACGCGAATCCCGGTTTTCGGGATAGCGCCCCGGCCGCGCATTCCATATCCTTCTAATACCGCGTCCCGCAACGGCGCGCCCGAACCTGGTTTTTCAACTTGTTTATACAACCCACACACACGCGCTGCACACGCAGCGCTTTTTTTTCGCCCCCAGCGTCCCCGTGAATTCCTCCCATCATATGAAGTAGTCCAAAAGACTAATGGCATATCATCTAAATTTGCAATAAAGCCGTCTATTGGACGATACAAAGTTCCCACGCAGGCCGATACCCTGATATGGCATCAAACGGTATTATGTTGCCGTATCCGAAAGATCCGTTACGGGACAGCCGCTCACTTCTTCTCATCGCAAACGGACAAAAAGGATTAACAAAACCATTGAGAGGTGTCAGAATGAATCTGCAAAGACCCAACTCGAACGACGCCACACAGACCGCCAACCGCTCGCGCAGCATCGTGCCGTGCTCCGGCCTGTGCAGCCGCTGCATTGACGGCTGCCGCGGCAACTGCGAAGTCTTCAAATCCAGCTTCCGAGGCCGTGAAGTCCTGTATCCTGGCCCGTTCGGAACCATCACCGCGGGCGGCGACAAAGATTACCCCGTGGACTATTCCCACCTGAATGTCCAGGGCTACGCCATGGGCGCCAAAGGCCTGCACAACCCCGGTCCCGAGACCGCCACATTCCCCACCGTGGATGTGTCCACCTCCTACGGCACCACAAACAAAGTCAAGATGAAAGCCCCCATGTTCACCGGCGCGCTCGGCTCCACACTCATCGCGCAGAACAACTGGGAACATTTCGCCGTGGGCGCGGCCATCAGCGGCATCACCCTGGTCGTGGGCGAAAATGTGTGCGGTATTGACCCCAAACTCAAGCTCGACAAGAACGGCAAGATCACGGACTCCCCGGAAATGGCGCGCCGCGTCAGAATCTACAAGGAATGGTATGAAGGATACGGCGACATCGTGGTGCAGATGAATGTCGAGGACACCAACTTCGGCGTGGCCGAATACTGCCTCGAAAAGCTCGGCGTGGAAACCATCGAGCTGAAATGGGGCCAGGGCGCAAAGTGCATCGGCGGCGAAATCAAGGTCCCGAGCCTGGAGCGCGCCCTCGAACTGCAGAAGCGCGGCTACATCGTCACCCCCGACCCCAGCGACCCGGCCAACCAGGCCGCGTTCAAGGCTGGCGCCATCAAGGAATTCGAGCGCCACTCCCGCCTGGGCTTCGTGGACGAAGAAGGATTCATGCAGGAAGTCGAGCGCCTGCGCGCCCTGGGCGCCAAGCGCGTGTCCCTCAAAACCGGCGCATACGGCCAGCGCGAGCTTGCTCTGGCCATGAAACTGTGCTCCCGCGCACGCATTGACCTGCTCACCATTGACGGCGCGCCCGGCGGCACCGGCATGAGCCCCTGGCGCATGATGGAAGAGTGGGGCTATCCCACCATCTACCTCCAGTCCCTGGCCGTGCGGTTCGCCAACAAGCTCGCCTCACAGGGCGAATGGGTGCCCGACCTGGCCATGGCCGGCGGCTTCTCCTCCGAAGACCACATCTTCAAAGTGCTCGCACTGGGCGCTCCCTACTTTAAGGCCGTGTGCATGGGCCGCGCCATCATGATCCCCGGCATGGTCGGCAAGAACATCCAGCAGTGGCTCAAGGACAAGGACCTGCCCAAGACCGTGTCCCAGTATGGCGACAAACCCGAGGAAATCTTCGTGTCCTACGAAGAACTCAAGATGAAGTACGGCAAGAAAATGAAAGATATGCCCCTTGGCGCGGTGGGCATGTACACCTTCGCACAGAAATTGAGCGTGGGCCTCAAGCAGATCATGGCCGGCAGCCGCAACTTCCGCCTCAACACCATCAGCCGCGACGACCTGTTCTCGCTCACCCGCGAGTGCACCGATGTCACCGGCATCCCCTACATCATGGACGCGGGCGCCGATGAAGCCATGGCCATTCTCGAAGGCGGCAGCGTGCGCAAGATGGCCGCCCTCATCTCCAGCGACAACGGCAAAAACTGACGCCGCCCGATTAACATCAGCATCCCGGAAAACCCTCACGGCCCCCGGCAACACAGCGGGGGCCGTTTTTCATGCGCCAAACAGCCGCGCCGCTCCCGCGCGCATTCCCGTTTCCGGAACACACCGCGCGCACTACGCATGCTCCACAGCAGCGGCAGGAATCTTTACGAAGGCAAGAAAAGCCCCTATACTACTTGGAGAAATTGCCTTTCGCCCCCGTAGCTCAGTAGGATAGAGCGCCGGATTCCTAATCCCTTCAACACATTAAAAAACGGCTTAAATAAAGGCTTTTTTAGGATGGAAAAACAATTTGTTATGGACTTGTTATGGCAAGACGGGATTTTAACATGGTGTTACGTGGAAGATTTAGCGTTCTTGAGGCAGAACGAACCCGATTTTTTGTTATAAGCACACCATCAATACCCCATTAATGATATGCCAAAATGAATTGCATTTAATGAAAACGCCCCCGACAGGACTTGAACCTGTGGCCTGCAGATTAGGAATCTGTCGCTCTATCCAACTGAGCTACGGGGGCCTGACAAAAGGATTATAGTGAAACCATTCCTCATCGTAAAGGGTAATGAGAAGGCCATTGACCTATTGGCGCGCTATGGGATTTCCATCATGAGATCGCCTTCTCGCCTCTGTCGGCACAGATGTCACAGGTATCTATCAAGCCTTGATTGACAGAGCAGGGGAATGGATGGTATGAATCATACCAACCTGATGGAATTCCCGACAAAGGACACCTCTCAACAACGCAGCCTGGGGCATTCAAACCAGATGATGTTCAGCACTTCACGTAATGACATGATAATCACAAACTGTTGAATAGATTTCTGCCCTGTCAACGGAAACCGAGTGGCACCCTGGACTTCATAGTGTGTATTATCTCACATACACCCATTCAGCATCGAAATATGCGGATTGTCTGTCTTGATGGTATCGTAAAAA
>JAGUYV010000177.1 GCA_020061125.1 bacterium
CCGAAGCCCTGCGCGGCGTGGGCGTCACCGAGAAGCTCGACGCGCGCGTTCCCATGGATATGCCTTTCACGGACCAGGACGGCAAGCGCGCGACTCTAGGCCAGTACCTGGGCAAGGGCCGCCCCGTGATTCTGCTGCTCGGATATCTCGAATGCCCCATGCTGTGCACCCTGGTGCTGAACGGGCTTACCGAAGCCATTCAGGGAATCAACTGGGCGCCGGGCAAGCAGTTCGACATCGTGTTCGTGAGCATTGACCCCGCGGAAACCCCCACACTGGCGCGGCTCAAGAAGCAGGCCTATGTCAAGGAATACGGCAAGCCCGAGTCCGAGGCCGGATGGCATTTTCTCACCGGCAACAAGAACAGCATCGCCGTGCTGGCGGACGCCGTGGGGTTCGGGTATGCGTATGACCGGACCCGTGAGCAATACGCGCATCCCGCAGTGTTGATGTTCCTCACGCCGGACGGCCGCATGTCGCGCTACCTGGCCGGGATCAAGTACGAGCCGCGGGATGTCAAGCTGGCGCTGTTCGAGGCCGCGGACGGCAAAATCGGCACGCGCGCGGAACAGGTTTACCTGTCGTGTTACCACTACGATGCGGCCCAGGGCGCGTATGCCCCGGCCGCGGTGCGCATCATGCAGCTCGGCGCGGCCATGACCGTGCTGCTGCTTGGCGTGGCGCTGGCCGGTTTCTGGGCGCGCGAGCGCATGAGAAAAAAATAGCCTGAAAGGGACTCGCGGTTTGCCGCTGGATCTCTCGAAAATCGTATTCTCCGTGCAGCAGGGCTACACCCCGCGCGAGCAGTCGTTCTGGATGCCGCCGCCGGGGTCCACGGGCGCGCACGAGGTGGACTGGCTCATGGTGGTCCTCCTCTACATCTGCACCTTTTTCTTCCTGCTGATTGCCGCGCTGCTCGTGACCTTCGCGGTGCGCTACCGCCGCTCGCGCGTGGCCGGCCCGCAACCCAGCGCAAGCCACAGCCTGCCACTGGAGCTGGCCTGGAGCATCATCCCCCTGGCCATTCTCATCGTGATTTTCCACTTCGGGTTCCGCGGGTTCCTCAACATCATGACGCCCCCGGACGATGCGTACGCCATCCAGGTCACGGGCCAGAAATGGGCCTGGATGTTCACCTACCCCAACGGCTTCGTGGACAAGGATCTGCATGTGCCCGTGAACACGCCCGTGAAATTGACCATGACCAGCGAGGATGTGATTCACAGCCTTTACATCCCGGCGTTCCGCATCAAGCGCGACGCCCTGCCGGGCCGGTACACAACCACCTGGTTCGAGGCGGACCGCACGGGCGAGTTCGAGCTGTTCTGCACCGAATACTGCGGCGAAGGGCACTCGGCCATGATGGCGCGGGTCGTGGTGCACGACAAGGCGGAATTCGCCAAATGGCTCCAGGACGCGGGCGCGTTCATAGACCGGCTGCCCCCGGCCGAGGCCGGAGCAAAGCTGTTCTCCATTCAGGGCTGCGCCCAGTGCCACAGCGTGGACGGCTCCGGCGGCATCGGCCCATCCCTCAAGAATGTGTACGGCACGCAGCAGCCCCTGCAAGGGGGCAGCTCCGTTCTGGCCGATGAAAATTACATCCGCGAATCCATCATGGACCCGCAGGCGCAAATCGTGGCCGGATACCAGCCGGTCATGCCCACCTACAAGGGCCGCCTCAAGGACAAGGAAATCACGGTTCTCATCGCATACCTGAAATCCATATCCGGTGCGGGACGCAAGGAACTGGAATTTGAAGCGGGCGGAAAAAAGAGCGGAAAAGAGGACGCGAAGCCATGAGCGCCCCGGCCACGGACAACTACATCACCCATGCGCGCGGCCTGCGCTCGTGGCTTTTCACGCTGGACCACAAGCGCATCGCCCTTCTGTATATGATGAGCATCGGCGCCGCGTTCCTGCTCGGCGGCGTCATGGCCCTGCTCGTGCGCACCGAGTTGCTCACGCCGGGCAAAACCATCATGACCGCCAACCAGTACAACAATGTCTTCACCCTGCACGGCGCGATCATGATCTTCCTGTTCATCATCCCGAGCATTCCGGCCATATTCGGCAATTTCCTGGTTCCGGTCATGCTCGGGGTCAAGGACCTCGCGTTCCCGCGCATGAACCTGGCGAGCTATTATCTGTACATCATCGGCGCGCTGTTCGCGGTCGCCGCCATCGGGCACGGCGGCGTGGACACGGGCTGGACCTTCTACACGCCCTACAGCACCACCACGAGCGCGAATGTGATCGCCATGACTCTGGGCGCGTTCATCCTGGGCATGAGTTCCATCTTCACGGGCATCAATTTCATCGTCACCATCCACAAGTTCCGGCCGCCGGGCATGACCTGGTTCAAAATGCCGCTGTTCCTGTGGGCGCTGTACGCCACGAGCATAATCCAGGTGGTGGCCACGCCCGTGCTGGGCATCACGCTCCTGCTGCTCATCGCCGAGCGCATCACGGGCGTAGGCTTCTTCGATCCCAACCTGGGCGGCGACCCGCTCCTGTTCCAGCACTTCTTCTGGTTCTATTCGCACCCGGCCGTTTACATCATGATCCTGCCGGGCATGGGCATCGTGTCCGAAATCATCCCCGTGTTCAGCCGCAAGCCCATTTTCGGATACAAGGCCATTGCTTACAGCAGCGTGGGCATCGCCCTCCTGGGCTTCCTGGTGTGGGGCCACCACATGTTTGTGAGCGGGCAGTCCACGCTCGCCAACATGATTTTCAGCTTCCTGACTTACTTCGTGGCCATTCCGTCCGCGGTCAAAGTTTTCAACTGGCTCGCCACAATGTACAAGGGCGCCATCAGCCTGGACACGCCCATGCTGTACGCTTTGGCGTTCATCCTGCTGTTCGGCATCGGCGGGCTGACCGGCGTGGTCCTGGGCGCCTTGAGCGCCAATGTGCATCTGCACGACACCTATTTCGTGGTGTCCCACTTCCATTACACCATGATGGGCGGCACGGTCATCGCCCTGCTCGCGGGGCTGCATTACTGGTGGCCCAAGTTTTTCGGCCGCATGTACAGCGAGTTCTGGGGCCGCCTGGTTTGCGTGATTATTTTCATCGGATTCAACATCACCTTCTTCACGCAGTTCGTGATGGGCAGCCAGGGCATGCCGCGCCGGTACTACGATTACATTTCCCGGTTCACGATCTACCACCAGATCTCCACGGCCGGGGCGTACATGCTGGCCGCGGGATTCGTGGTCATGGCCGTGTATCTGGCAGCGTCCCTGGTTCGCGGCAGGAGAGCGCCGGCCAACCCGTGGGGCGGCGCAACCCTGGAATGGGCCTGCGCCTCGCCGCCGCCCCACGACAATTTCGCATCCCAGCCCGCAGCGCCCGATCCCTACGATTTCACGGGCATGGAATACGACGCAAACACCGGCGAGTGGGAAAGGCGTTAGCCAGATCCGCGAGAAATGAAGAACAATGGCAAGGAGCCAAAAAGCATCGAAATAGCAGGGCGGGGTCACCGCACCCCGCCGTTTCCAAGGGGTTGCGGTGCGAGACGGCAACTTATGAAAAAGCAGCCTGAAGACAAAAAACAATCGAGGCGGCGCCGCCATCTCCGGAGGATTGATCCGGACCGGATATACACCAACATCGCCGTATACGATATCACCATGATTTCATTTGCCCGCCGCAAAATATTGACAATGCCCGCGCTCGCCGGCGCCATAACGCACTGCTTTAAGACCGCCCCCGAGTATCACAGGTGGGCTGTCGGCCAATATGTGATTATGCCGGATCATGTGCATTTTTTATGCCGTGACATTGGAAGCGGAAAGGACTTGTCCTCGTTTGTCCGAGATGTTAAAAAGTACACGGCTAATCAGGTGAAGAATCTGAACATCACAGGGCGGCTATGGCAGCCCGAATTTTTTGATCATGTGTTGAGAGGCAAGGAATCATACGGAGAGAAATGCGAGTATTTGAGAATGAATCCGGTGAGGACGAAACTGGTTTCGGATCCGGAGGCATGGCCATGGCAGGGGGTGTGCGAGGAAATATCGTGACGCAGGGGCCGGGCAGCGGCAAGTTGCCGCGTGCAACTTGTGAGCGGCGGGGGCGGTGACCCCGCCCTACACAATCGAAGCGCTTGACGCTTTTTGAGGGGTGTGTCAGCGTGATTTGCAGATTCCAATGTAATGCCCATTCCTGCAATCGTCTGAAACGCACATCGCAAGACCGCTACAACAATGGCGATAAAGCAACGAAATTGTAGGGCGGGGTCACCGCACCCCGCCGTTCCCAAGGGGCGCAAGGCTGAATGCGCCTGTCCGGGCGAGGTGTATCTCACATCTTCTGCGGAACGCAGAGACGGAGTCACCGCAGCCCGCCGCTCAAAAAGCAGCGCGTAGCGCAGGCCTCTCTCCAGAGAGGCGTTAAAACAACTAACACCTGGAGCAGCAATACCGGAACGACGATGTCCGAAAACAAATCGCACAACCACAACCGCCACGACCGGCCCGCGCCCGGCGAACTGAACCTGCCGCACCATTTCGACAGCGTGGATCAGTTCACCGATTCCGGCAAGCTGGGCATGTGGCTGTTCCTGGTCACCGAGATCATGATGTTCGGCGGCCTGTTCTGCGGCTACGCCATTTACCGCGTGCGGCATCCGGAAATTTTTATCTATGCGCACAAATATCTGAATCCCACGCTCGGCGGCGTGAACACGGCCGTGCTGATTTTCAGCAGCCTCACCATGGCCTGGGCCGTGCGCGCGGCCATGCTCGGACAGAAGAAAACGCTCGTGCTCATGCTTTGCGTCACCTTCGCATGCGCCTGCGGGTTCATGGGCATCAAGGGCGTCGAGTACAAGGAAAAATGGGAGCACGGGCTTCTGTGGGCCGGGAAGTACAATCCCGCTCACGAAACCGCAAGCGCGGATGCGCCGCCGCCCGCCGCGCCCGCAACGCCAGGTCCAAAGCAGCCGTCATTCAATATGGACGCGCCCGCCGCGCCGCAGCCGC
>JAGUYV010000317.1 GCA_020061125.1 bacterium
GCCACAGCGCCGCAAGGAGCCGGACGCATGGACGCACACCGCATCGCAGAACTTGAACAGGAACTGGCGCGCGCCGAGGCCGAGCTGCACGAGCACCGTGCGGGCATGCCCGCGCACACCGTGCGCCCGGCCCAGCTTCAGGCCCTCGAGGACGCCGAAGAGCGCGTCGAAAACCTGCGCGCGCAACTGCGCGCCGCAAAGGGCGGTGACTGACATGGGCACATGCCGCAACCACGAAGACCGCGAAACCAAACTCTGGTGCGCCAAGAACTATTATTACCTGTGCGACGAATGCGCGGACTGTTACAGCCCCGAGATGCACTGCCAGCACCGGCCCTCGTGCCCCATCTGGTTCCTGCGCAGCGAAAGAAAGCGCGCCCAGCGCCAGGCCGCCGAAAAAGCCGCCCAGCCCGCAGGCGAACGCGGCAAGCGCTGAACGCCCAACCCCATTTTTACCCCTTCCTATCCGACTTTTTTTCGCGTATTTTTTAATGTCCCTTTGCGGCATCATTTGTTCATGATATAATCTCTGATATGCCGAAATGGCATTATAGACTTCAAGTTCTATCGTTCAAGCTGTTCATCTGGTGGAATCATGAAATTTCCGGCGGATTCATGCCGGGATGATGCTGGCTAAAACTTTAATATTCCGAATACCGTGTAAAACAGAACAAATCATTTCTTGAACTGTCTCTCTTGATGAGACGAAGTGGCAACCAGCGCGGAATTTGGGTGGAAAACGCCTCCAGGGCGCAAGCGCAGGATTCAAGGAAAAGGCTGGTGTTCCCATGAAGCGGAAGCGGTTGTTGATTGCGGTAATGTCTTTGATTGCAAT
This sequence comes from bacterium, assembly GCA_020061125.1. Classification (GTDB taxonomy): domain Bacteria; phylum UBP15; class UBA6099; order UBA6099; family DSWB01; genus DSWB01. The sequence continues at coordinate 836 of JAGUYV010000317.1, forward strand.
CGTATGCCTCTCCGCCGGGCGATGCCTTGCGGCTTGCGCTGACATACCCGGCGCGGCATGCTGCTCCGATGCAGACTGCGACGACGGCGACCCCGCATCGCTGGAGATCTGCGAAAATGCCTCCACTTCATACTCTTCGTGTATCCGCCTGCCTGTTCTCGTATTTGGGAAAGGCGGCATGGATGGAGCTATTTCCGTCATCGCTGTGTCTGACGGCGGATTTGCCGTCGCAGGAACAACGGACTTCAACGAGAGCGGCCGCGAAGGCGACAGCAGCCTGTGGGTTATCCGCCTCGATGCCGGCTTCCGGAAGGCTTGGGATCACATATACGAAAGCCCCATGTCGGATTTTCCAACCGCCATCAAGCAAACGCGCGATGGAGGATTGATTGTCGCCGTGAACTCTTCCGGAATAATTGACAATATTCACCGATCACGCGCTAAGCTGCTCAAACTCGATCCAGGCGGCGGCGTCCAGTGGGCGCGCGAATTCGGTATCACAGGTTCAAGCGATGCGGGGATATACGACATTATTCAGACAGCGGATGGGGGATACCTTGCGGCGGGCGATTCCATGAGCGCCGCATGGATCGCGCGCCTTGACGCGCGCGGAATGGTTCAATGGGAAAAAACATACGATGGAGACAATGAGCGCTTTCAGGCGGCGGCCCCATCGCACGACGGCGGGTTCTTTTTCACCGGAATGACCTTCGACAGGAGGAAAACCTCGGGCGTTCTCGTTGCGAGAACCGACGCGAAAGGAAAGCTCCTCTGGAAGAAATCGTTCGGGAACGAATCCTGGAGCGACGGAAGAGCCGTTTTCCCGCAGCCCGATGGAGGCGCGCTTGTCCACAGCATGAATCTGACTCTTACGCAGAACAACAACCTGCCGAGCATAAGCCTGATCCGGCTCGGCGCAAAAGGGGAAAAAATTTCAGAGAAAATCATTGGGGACTTTTATGCCGACGGCCGTATTGTCCCCGCGCCCGACGGTGGATTTATCGTAGGCGGAAACGAGTGGGCCGGACAGAATGCCTGGGGTTCTCTCTTCAAACTCGACGCCGATTTGAATGTGACATGGAAAAACTCTTACAAGCAGCTTTTCGGATACATGATGGTCGCAGCTGCGGCGCCAGCGCCGGGTGGCGGATACATCGCCGTGGGAAGCGGACGCTTCTTCGATGGCGGCCGCGGAGACGACATGGTCGTCTTCCTGACCGACTCCACGGGAACCGTTCGTCCGCTCGGACAGGAGCCGCTGATCGCGCCGGATGACAGCGCGAACGATGAATCGGAACAATGCGGAACGGCCCACGAAGCCCAGAAATGAATATTGGTATATAGTATCGCTCGCCGGGGTCAGAGCAGGAGATTGGCCAGCTCGTGGAACACATCGTTGGAGCGGAGCACGCCCACGACCTTGTCATCGGACACCACGGGGATCAGGGACACATTCTGGTCCACCATTTCATACATGGCCTTGATGATGTGGTCCGTGCTGTTCACGGTCACGGCGATGGGCATCATGATGTCTTTGACGGTGTTTTCGGCCTGCGTGCGCACGCCGTCCACGAGCTTTTCAAAAGGATAGAGCGAGAAGACATCTTTGTTGAAGAGCAATTTGCGGTCGCGCAGGGGCTTGTCCTTGAGGAAGTCGGGTTCGAGTCCGCGCATTATGTCGCGGCGGCGCACGGTGCCCAGAAGCTGGTATTCCTCGTCGAACACGAGCACGAAGCGGGAGCGGGAGACCTTGCCGCGGATGACGATCTCGGATTTTTCGAATTCCGCGACGGCCTGGCGCAGGGTGAGCCAGTAGGGAATGTGCGGGTAAGCGTCGAGCGGAATCATGATGTCGCCGGCGGTTTTCTTTTCCATGGTTCTAATGCTCCTTTTGCGGTTCGCGGCTGCGCGCGCGGGGGCGGTGCGCCTTTGCATGATATAACACGGGGGCCGCGGCGCGGGGTTTCCGTGGTGTGTGCGGCCGGGTGCTTCCTTTATTTTGGCGCGCGGGTTCGAGAGTGTCAATGCCGCGAAACGCGCGCGGCCCCGTTATAATGATGCCTATGCGCCAACCGAGAAGCACAACCCTGCCCTCGAGCCTGCTGCTGATTGGCGTGGTGTTCTGGGGCGCGTCGTTTGTTTTCGTGAAGCAGGGCGTGGCGCGCGTGGATGCGTATTCATTTCTGTTCGTGCGGTTTTCCCTGGCGGCGCTGATTCTGGCCGCGGCGTTCGCGGGCAGGCTGCGCGGGTTCAACGCCGCGGTTGTGTGGCGCGGCGCGGTCAAGATCGGAAGAGCACAC
>JAGUYV010000103.1 GCA_020061125.1 bacterium
GGCGCCCGCGAGGCACACGGCGATGAGGATCCTGTGCATCGCGGGCCAGGGCGCGGCGCCCGCGCCGGCGGCGGATGGTTCGGCGTTCCGGTTGCTGTTCAGCGCGTCACCTCAAGACAGTTCGCTCATGGCGATGACCAGGCGCATGATCTCGCTGGTGCCCTCGTAAATCTCGGTGATCTTGGCGTCGCGGAAATTGCGTTCCACGGGATATTCCTTGGTGTAGCCGTAGCCGCCGAGGACCTGGATGGCCTTGGTGGAGATCCACATGGCGGCCTCGGAAGCGGCGAGCTTGGCCATGGCGGCCTCGCGGCTGAAGCGGACTTTCTTGTCCTTGAGATACGCGGCGCGGTAGGCGAGCAGTCGCGCGGAGTCGAGCTTGGTGGCCATGTCCGCAATCATCCACTGAATGGCCTGGAGGCGCGCGATGGGCTTGCCGAACTGCACGCGGTCCAGGGCGTGCTGTTTGGATGCGTTGAGCGCGGCGCGGGCGATGCCCAGCGCCTGGGACGCGATGCCGATGCGGCCCCCGTCCAGCGTGACCATGGCGATCTTGAAGCCCTCCCCGACCTTGCCGAGGAGATTGTCCTTGGGAATGCGGCAGTCCTCGAACACGAGTTCGGCGGTGGACGATCCGCAGATGCCCAGCTTGTCCTCGAGCTTGCCGATGGAGAAGCCCGGGGTTCCCTTTTCCACCACGAACGCGCTGATGCCGCGCGTGCCCTGCTCCTTGTCGGTCATGGCGAACACGATAGCGGTGTCGGCTTCGTTGCCGTTGGTGATGAAGTTTTTGGACCCGTTCAGCACCCAGGAATCGCCATCGGGCACGGCCGTGGTTTTCTGCCCCGCGGCGTCGGAACCCGCGTTCGGCTCGGTGAGGCCGAAGCAGCCGAGCTTCTGGCCCGAAGCCAGTGGCTTGAGGAATTTTTCGACCTGCTCCGGGGTGCAGTTTCGTTGCAGGGGGTCGCACACCAGAGAGTTGTTCACGGACATGATCACGCCCGTGCTGGCGCATGCCGCGGAGATTTCCTCGAGGGCGATGACATAGCTGACTGTGTCCATGCCCGCGCCGCCCTGGTCTTCGGGCACCATCATGCCCATGAGGCCCAGCTCGGCCATCTTGGCCACGAGTTCCGCGGGATAGCGGTGGTTCTTGTCAATTTCCGCCGCCTTGGGAGCGACTTCCTTTGCGGCGAAATCGCGCGCCATGTCCTGGATCATTTTTTGTTCGTCGGTGAGATCGAAAATCATGGTTGTGAGGCTCCTTTGGGAATAGTCGAAGCCGGGTTGCGCGGGGAGCGCGGACCGGCCGGTTGGTTGCTGTTCAGCGCCTTCCCGTGCGCAGGTCCTCGAGTTCCTTGTGTTTGTTCTGGAGAGCCTGCTGGAGTTTGGCGATGGTTTCGTCGCGCTTCTTGAGCGTGGCCATGAGCTGGCGCGAGCCGGACGAGGCGCGCAGCTCGTCGAGCTGCTGGTCGCGCTCGGCCACGGCCTGCTCCAGGCTCTGCACATACGGCTCGAGCTGCGCGATTTTCTGTTTGGCGACATTCATCTGCTGCTGGAGCTGCTTGATTTCGAGCTTGAGGTTGTCCACATCGCGGATGCGGCGGAGCAGGGCGGCGTAGTCGCTGGGCGCGTCGCCCGTTCCCAGGGCCGGCGGCTCCGGCTCCGGGGCTTTGGGCTGCGCGGCCTGCTGCTGGCGCGTTTTCTCCTGCTGCTTTTCAACTTCCTGGGACAACGGGTTGTCGGCCATGGGGCGTCGCCTCCGGTCGCGTTTCAGATAAAGTCGGTGTACAGGGCGCGCAGGGCCGCGTCGAGTTCGGAAATGCGCTGGGCCACGCTGCGCGCCGCGTCGTAAGAGATCTCGCCGTACACCACGAGCGAGACCAGGGACTGCTCCAAGGTCTGCATGCCGAAGTTCTCCACGGACGCGCGGATGGTTTCGTAAATCTCGTGGGTTTTGCCTTCGAGCAGCAGGTCGGCCACGGCCGGGCTGTTGGTCATGACCTCGATGGCGCCCACGCGGCCCTGGCCGTCGGCGCGCGGCACCAGGCGCTGGGCGATGATGCCCCTGAACACCTGGCTCAACTGAATGCGCACCTGGCGCTGCTGCGCCTGGGGAAACGAGTCCACGATGCGGTCAATGGTCTGCGCGCAGTCCAGGGTGTGCAGGGTGGACAGCACCAGGTGCCCGGTCTCGGCCGCGCTCATGGCCGTCTGGATGGTTTCCAGATCGCGCATTTCGCCGATCACGATCACATCCGGGTCCTGGCGGAAGATCATGCGCAGGCCCTCGGCGAAGGTGGTGGTGTCCTGCCCCACCTCGCGCTGCACAATGGAGCTTTTATCGTCTCTGAAAAGAAACTCGATGGGATCCTCAATGGTGATGATCTGCTTGTGGTAGTTGTGGTTGATGTGCTCGATGATGGCGGCCAGCGTGGTGGACTTGCCCGAGCCTGCCGGGCCGGTGAGCAGCACCAGCCCCGAGTTCATGTCCGCGAATTCCTTGACCTTGGCGGGCAGGTGCAGGTCGTCAATGGACGCGATGTCGAACGGGATGGTGCGGATGACCATGGCCAGGGTGCCGCGCTGGAAGAAAATGTTCACGCGGAATCGGGACACGCCGGGGACGCTGTAAGCGACATCAATGCCGCGCATTTTGCGCAGGCGCTCCTGGTCCGAATCGCTCAAGATTTCAAACAGATAGTCTTCAAGGTCGTTGGGCTTGATGCGCTCGAGTTCCGTGGCCGCGAGCGTGCCGTGAATGCGCAGCACGGGTGGACGCCCGACCTTGAGGTGAAGGTCCGACGCGTTGCGTTCGACCATGATTTGCAGCAGTTCTTTGAGTCCGCTTGCCACGGCGTATGCCCCGGGGTGAAAAATGTCGCGGTTCTGTTCTATATATTAGTGATTCAAAACCTCATAACAATGAACCAGAGCGAATTATATCCCAAAGGTCCGGGGCGTGTCCACAGCGGGGTTGCGGCCGTTGCCGGAAATGAAAAAGCCCCGGACATGCCGGGGCTTGTGAAGATTCCGATGAAAGGTTGTGTGGCGCTACGGGGCGTTATTTGCCCAGCAGGGACAGCACGCCGAAGCCCTGCGCGTTGCTCTGGCTCATGGCGGCGATGCTGACTTTGCTCAACAGAATGGCGCGCGTCTGCTCGGAAATGGTTTCCGCGAAGTTGGTGTCCGCGAGGCGCGAGTTGGCTTCCGTCATGTTGATGCGCTGCACATTGAGATCGTTGGCCACATAGTTGAAGCGGTTTTCCTGCACGCCCAGGCTGGCGCGCTGGGTGCTGACCTGGTCAATGGCCGTGTCAATGCGGTCAATGGCGTCACGCGCGCTGGCGCCGGTGAGCAGGTCCTGGCCGGAGCCGCCCGCCGTGATGCCCATGGAGTCCGCAGTGCTCGGGTTGATGGTCACGCCCATGGCATCGCCGGAGTTGGCGCCGACCTGCGCGCTCTGTGTGCCGTACTGGTCCGCGGGTACATCCGTGGTGAGCTGCTTTGTGTTGTAGGTGTTGCTGCGGCCCTGGCGGTTGAGTTCCGTGGCCAGGCTCTGGTACTCGGCGTCCAGGCGGGCGCGGTCGCTGTCCGTGAGCGTGGCGTCGTTGCCCGCGCGAACGGCCAGGTCGCGCATGCGGTTCAGGATGTCGCCCTGTGTGTCGAGCTGCGCGTCGGCCGTGCGCACCAGGTTGATGTTGTCCTGGGTGTTGTAGATGGCCTGGTCCGTGCCGCCGATCTGCGAGCGCATCTGCATGGAGATCGCCAGTCCGCTTGGATCAATGGCCCCGGAAATCATTCGCATGCCGCTCGAAAGCTGCGCCGAAGTGCGCTGGAACAGCAGATTGTTGATGCGGAGCGCGTTCTGCGCAAAGAGCGATGTGGAGTTGGATGTTCCTCCGATGCCTAATGCCATTTGCATCACCGTCCCTTGTGATTGAAAAGCTGTTTCTCCTGTCTATTATGGTACTCCATAGTTTAAGGCCGTGTCAAGACAAATCAAACCGCGCATGACAGAATCATTGCCGGAAAATTGCAATGATAAACATGATTTTTGTCACACGGGCCAGAAGCGGGGCTACCATCCGCCGGATGCGCCGCCGCCGCCGCTCATGCCGCCGCCGAAGCCCCCGAACCCGCCGCC
>JAGUYV010000011.1 GCA_020061125.1 bacterium
GCAACGCGCCGGGGCGCGGCGGCATGAGCGGCCCACAGGAACAGGGACACGGCGCCCCGCCCCAGGGAGCGCAGCCCATGCAGCCCCCGCAAGAGGCGTTCAACGCCTGCGCAGGATTGTCTCTGAATGACTCCTGCTCATTCCAGTCGCCGAGGGGCGCGGTCACGGGCGTTTGCTCCGGGGATTTCGGACAGGACCTTTTCTGCAAGCCCGAACACGCGCCCGGCGGCCCGCCGCATAGATAACGCGTCCGCACCCATCTTCAATCCTCAAAAATAAATATCGGCGTTTGTATTCTTTTAATTCCCTTTGCAGCTCCATGCATGCGGCATTTTGAATGTGACGCGGATCACTGTGACAAATCCGGGGCGGCGCCGTCAAAACCCACAAACAAACAATGGAGAAGAAAGGAGCAAAGCAATGAAAGCACACTACAGCAGAACGGCGGTGGCGCTACTTGCGGCATTGATGATTTTCACCCTGGCGTCGTGCGGGGGCGGCGGGGGCGGAAGCGCGGGCGGCGGGACCGTTGTTGACACGGACACCGGCGCAGCGGAAGGCTTCGTGTACATGTCCGTGGACGGCGATCTGGAGCAGACTTCCGCCCGCGCCGCGGGCCGCACCGCGGGCCGCGTGCCCCTGGCCGGCGCAAGCGTGATCTGCGAAGGCAGAACCGGAACCACGGATGCATCCGGCTATTTCAAGCTCACGGGCATCCCCTCGGGACCAAGAACCCTCGAAATCACAAAACAGGGTTTCAATCCCCTGCGCATCCCGGTCACGATCCGCAGAAATGAAGTGGTGAACGCCATCCCGGCGGATTCCACTAACGGCGTGCTCCAGCCCTCGGCCGCGGGTTCCATATCTGTGTCGTCCACTCCCGCGGGCGCGGAGATCCTGCTCGACGCACAGGCCACGGGCTTCATCACCCCGAACACGCTCGCCAATGTGTCCGCGGGCAGCCACGAGGTGAGCGTGACATTGGACGGCTACGACACCCCGGCCGCGGTGTCCGTGCAGGTGGCGGCGGACCAGACGGCCGCCGCGGATTTCACGCTGCATGAAACATCCGCCAACCCGGACCCGGCGCCGGCCGCTTCGGGCTTCGTGATCGTGGACACGAACCAGAGCAGTTGCTATTCCGCTACTTCCTGGCAGTCGTGCCCCGCGGCGGGCGCGGGCTTCTTCGGGCAGGACGCCCAGTACGACGGCGTGCAGCCCTGGTACACGGACAACGGCGACGGCACCGTTACGGACAACCGCACGGGCCTCATGTGGCAGCAGGATCCCGGAGACAAGATGACCTATTCCCAGGCCGTGGCCGGCGCGTCCTCTTTCAGGCTCGCGGGCTACTCCGACTGGCGCCTGCCCTCCATCAAGGAACTCTATTCCCTGATCCTCTTCAGCGGGCTTGACCCCAGCTCCGATATGTACGGCGGCACGGACGGCCTGGTCCCGTTCATTGACACGGACTATTTCGACTTCAGATACGGCGACACCTCCGCGGGCGAGCGCGTGATTGACGCCCAGTTCGCATCCAGCAATGTGTACGCGGGCGACGGGTTCGACGCGCAAACCGTGTTCGGCGTAAACTTCGCCGACGGCCGCATCAAGGGCTACGGAACCACCATGGGCGGCACGGAAAAAACATTCTTCGTTCTCTATGTTCGGGGCAACACCAGCTACGGCCGCAACAACTTCGCGGACAACGGCGACGGCACGGTCACGGACTACGCCACCGGCCTCATCTGGCAACAGGCGGACAGCGGCTCGGGCATGATCTGGGAAGACGCGCTCGATTACTGCGAAAGCCTCTCCCTCGCGGGCGGCACGGACTGGCGCCTGCCCAACGCCAAGGAACTCCAGAGCATCGTGGACTACTCCCGCGCGCCCAGCCTCGGCTCCGCGGCCATTGACCCCGTGTTCCGCACCTCCGGCATCACCAACGAAGCGGGACAGGCCGACTACCCCTACTTCTGGACGAGCACCTCGCACGCCAGCGCACAGGGCGCCAACAGCGCCGTGTACCTTGCCTTCGGCAGGGCGCTCGGATACATGAACTCGGCATGGGTGGATGTGCACGGCGCGGGCGCGCAACGCAGCGACCCCAAAACCGGCGACCCCGGCGACTACCCCACAGGCCACGGCCCGCAGGGCGACGCCATCCGCATCTACAACTACGCCCGCTGCGTGCGCGGCGGCGCAACCTTCACAGGCACATCCGGCAGCGCACAAGACATTCTCCCGGACAGCGGCGCCACCGGCGGAGGCTCCACCGCACAGACACAGCCCGGCGCGCCGCCCGCGGAAGCCGTGGCCGCATGCTCCGGCAAATCCACGGGCGCATCCTGTTCATTCAGCGCACCGGACAAAACCATCACCGGAACCTGCCGCACCGGCATCGAAAACATCTTCGCCTGCATTCCGTAACTCGCGCACCGCGCGAAAGCCGTGTCAGACATTAAGCATAAACCAGGCCGGGGACATGACCCGGGGACCGCAAGCTCCCCGGCTTCATTCCTCGGCTTTCTTCGTATTTGGATACACAGCGCCGGCGTCACGCTAATCGGCATGACCCATATTTTTATTATCTGGCCAAAACGCATCAAAACCCCGGAATGTGGTATACTTGACAACAGGACAAAAAGAACCGTGTACACGGCATAAAACGGAGACACCGTGAGTACCTGTCGCGACAATGTCGCGGCCGGAAACCAGCGCTGCACCGCATGAGGACACAACCCGAATGCGTTTTTCAGAATCGTAAATCTGTGCCCGGAGCCGGACAAAAGCTGCTTGAATGGAAGAGGGAGGCATAATTAAGTATGGTGTCCCCAAAACTCCCCGCCATTCATGGCCCGGGGTGATAGTCCGGGTTGCTTCCCCCAAGGCCATAACTCATTGACGCGCTACCGTCTGAATACATGACATGCAGATAATTATTCTGGTCTGATAAAAAAATAAATTGCCCGTCACTGCTCGCGGTTATGTTGCCTTTAATATCTGTCAGTCCCGCCGGCATGGGAATTTCCGCCACATTCGTGCCATCGGCATTCATAACAAAGATGCCACGCGTTCGATCCCCAATGTAATTATGTGTTTCGTAAATAATACGGTTGTCATCAAGCCACGCGAAGCCTGTTTCCGTAGTCGTGTTATTCGTTAGTCTTAATATATTGCTCCCGTCAGAATTCATGACGACGATTTCGTAATTGTCTCCTCCATAATTTTTTGCAAATGCGATCTTTGTGCCGTCGGGTGATATTTCCGCAAACAATCCGCTTGTGTTTGTGAAAGTCAATCGTTGTTCATTTGACCCATTGATGTTGACTTTGTAATAATCGAGTGAACCGGAGTAATATTTGTATTTTAAAACTTCATTATTATCAAACCAATCCGAAGGTCCATATTGCATGCTCGTCGTGGTTTGTCCGGTGCCATCCGAATTGATTAAAGCCATGAATGAATCAGGTCCTGTCGGGCCTGTCGAATATGCAATTTTTGTTCCGTCTGGAGACCAGTGGCCATCTCTTTCGCCAGTTTCATTTTCTGTCAAGTGGAACAAATTGCCGCCATCGGCATCCATTGTGCATAATTCCGCATATGCGGTGCTTTTATAGCTGCAACCAAAAACAAGTTTTCCAGATAGTTTTGCGATATCAATAACAACCGTGTCCGATGCGCTCTGCAGAAAACCGTCATTGACCTTTAATGAAAACTCGTAAGTTCCCTCCTGGATTGGAACAAAGGAAGCCGTAGCGGAGTTAGGGTTTATCAATGATACTACAGGCCCGTTTGTTTGCGCCCATTGATATGATAGCATGTCGCCATTCGGATCGGCGCTGGCTGTTCCATCCAGCGATATCGTAATGTCGGCAGGCGTATAAACATATTCTGAACCATTCCATCCCTCATATATATATTTTGTTCCCGCAAAGCCCTTGAAATCATCTCCTGCATTTGCATCTGGCGCCTGATTCCCCGCCGGGTTTAATGAAAATGTTACAGTTTCTCTCTGCCCTGAAATTACGGTCAATATTTGCTCTGTCACAGCGTCATAACCCGTCTGCAATATTGAAACTGTGTGTTCGCCGGCGGCAATTCCATCGAATGCATATGACAATCCGGCCGGAATCGCAATCCCGGTGCTCTGCCCATCTATAAAAACCGTGCCCCCGCTGACATTGGCATATACCATGATTGAACCTGACGAAATCGGAGACAACGCTATTCCGGTGCTTCCTCCAACGGCAGTAGTGCTGTCCGGCTTCACGGCAACGCTTGTCTGATAATTGTTGAAACCGATATAAGACACCGTCAAAGAACATGTGCCGGACGGCAATGACGTAATTTTGAAATAACCGGACGCGATAGTTGAAGTGTCTTTCCTAACGCTCCCGCAGGCAACCACCACACTTGCGCCCTGTACGGGCTTCATACCTGCCGGCGCCGTTTTTGCCTCTCTGGCTCCACTGCCGACCGGGGCATATACATAACCGTCAATAGCGCCATATTGCGGAGGCGCAACCACTCCACTGCCGCCTCCACCGCCTCCGCAGGCTGATATATTGACAAGAAATAAACATATGTGAACAACCTTAACCATACTCCAAATGCGGTCTTGTATGATTGAATGATATTTCTTTGGCCTCATAATTTTCACCAATTACAATCCGGTATTTCAGTTGTAGCAATGTCATCACAACAATCACCATAATTGCCGAAAGGTGTGGTTACCGTTGAAAAATCATCATCGCACACATGACAAATCGCAAGAACATCTTGAAATCTACTAATCGCTTCACATCTAGTTTTACCCCGTGCGAAGCGAATCCAATCTTCGAGGGACAAATCGTTGTCGCGAAACCAGTTGACGCGCTCGAAGCCATCGCGGTCGTTGCGCCCGTGTCCCTGATTGTACCATGTCCCCAACAATACGATATCCGCAATATCTATGACATTGTCGAAGTTCAGGTCGGCGTCGGCCATGCGGATAAGGTTTCCGGTGGCGTAGTGCCGCAGGCAGTTGGCCTGGCAGGGGGCTGTGCCGTTTGTCTGGCACCAGGTGAATCCGGCGGGATTGGCTTTGGCGGTTTCGTAAAAAGATGGTTCGTAAAAGCACGTGTCCGCATTGGGCGGATCGCCCGGCGATGAGGGCGCCGGGCCGATGAGGTTGACGCCGAGTGATTGCGTTGCCACCATATAATAATCTTTGTAGCTCACACGCTGGTCCCCGTCAATATCCGCGCGTACCCCCCCTGTGCCCCATTCCTGGTTTCCGTATTGCGCGCCGAACGCGACGAAGTCCTCAAGGAGTTATGGGGACACCGGAGTTATGGGGACACCATACTAATTAGAAATCCGTAAATAGTAAAGAGATAACAAAAGAGATATTTTATCGCTTGCTTTTAGACAATGGGAAACTTGGGACGCTTACCGTTAAGGAAGTGTTTGAATGAAGGTTAGAGGCCAGTAACCATGGAATGGAGACATTTGAAATTTGATATGGAATGTAAAATGTTAATGTATACTTATATGCTGTTCTCGTTGCCCGCGAACCTGGATGGCATTCCGGAACTGGAGAGGGCTGTGAATTGGCGGAATATGTAAATCAAAATGGCATACCGGGAATCCGTGTGGTTCCTGAATCAGCAGAAGCGGCCCCTTCCGGAAATTACGATGCATGGCTAAAAATCACATGCGCCTCAATTATCATAATAGGCTTGATTATCAGGACGGGAACGCTCTTCTCTTACAACAGCTTCTACGAAAACACTTATTATTATCTCCAGGCACTGGGCCAGTCTGTGACCGGAAGGCTGATGCACACCGGCAATCACGCGGGCGGGTTTTCAATTGTTCAAGGACCGCTCGTTTTTTATCTGTTTTCGTTGTTTCTTCGTATCAGAAGTTCTTTTGTCGATATGATGGCGCTGTCGTTTTTTTTGAATGTCGCAACTGTTTATTTGTTTTTTATCGCTTTTTCCAAAAGAACAAATGTTAATACAGCCCTTGCGGCGGCGGCCCTTGCGGCGGCGTGCAACGGTTATATTCTAATCACGGGTAATGTGCGCCCGCTGATGTTCCTGCCTTTTTCCATAGTGCTCTGGGTCCATGCCCTTTTGAAAGGGTTTGAGGGAGGCAAGCATGCCGCCGCGTATTTCCTTTTCAGTTTCTTCATGCTGTCATGCGCCTTGAATTCCCATGCTTCGGGTTTTCTTCTCATCCCCGCGGCACTGTTCATTTATTTCATTCTCAAGCCGAGGCCAAAACTGGTTTTTGTGCTCATAGGGATCTGGTTGATACTCTCAACCTACTATCTTTACATTGAAGATGAATTCACAGCGGGTTTCCCGATCCTGCTGTCTGTGCTGGGCGCTATGGGGTCACAACCGGCGCACCCCGGCTCATCGTTTTTCCCGGCTTTAACCAGGCTGGCATCCGATTATTTTTCGACTCTCGGAATTGTTTTCGGCGCCACATCGCTGATAACTCTTGTCTTCGGCATTTGCATCATGGCGCGGAAATACAGCCCGGACAGAAGACTGTGGGTGGTGTGGGCCGGAATTCAGTTCTGGGGCCTGGCCGGGCTCCTGGTCAAAAGTGATTCCGAACGTTTCTTTCTCGTGTATCTCACAGGTGCTATTGGAACAGCCGGGTTGGCGTTGCGGGCTTTGCTGTCTCAAAAGAGGATACCCCGGCCAGCGGCCGTGTCGCTGGCATTATTGTTCCTTTGCTTTTGTTCGCTTGCATCGATCAGGAGGAATATGGAGGCCATCCCTCCGCTGCGATCCATGATAACGAAAACCGCCGGGTCGCATGATATCAGGCGGAGGGTTCCAACCATTGCCCTTTCCAGGCAGGCGTATGATCTGTTCGAATTCGAGGAAACCACGCCAAAGGATTATCACCGCCGGTTCCATACATTTGCGGGCGAGTACAGGAAGCCGGGCCTCATACAACTCGATGCGTTCGCTTATCATTATTTCGTTGAGAGAACCCCGTCCAGAGAAGAGAAAATGACGCATGACATCCTTTTTTTCCTTGAAGAGGGCCGGCAAGGGGAATTGTTTGAAAAAATTGACAATATCCCGTTGACCCGTGAAAAAGGCACATCCTATATATTTTATGAAAGCCGCATTGACCCCGACTCTTGGACTTACTGCCCCGGTCCTTTGAAGGGACGGAATTACGAGCTTTTGAAGAGCGATTTGGATTGCACCGTCTTTTCCCGGTATTTCATGGGCAAGGATCAGCAAATGTTCCTGGATATGTACCCGGAACTCGAAAAGGACCCGGACTATGGGCCTCCTCCGGAATGGGAATCGGGAAGCACATACAGCATTTTCATGTCAATAGATTCCGGGAAGCCTCGGGCGGGCAACCGGTTGCTGGTAATTCAAACGATCGGGTGTGTCGGCGATACCGTGTTGCTGAATGGACGGCTATACCCCGTGCAAGGATATATGAAAACAGCCCTTACGGCGGATACTGATGCCTATGCGTGCAGCGCCTGGGTGGTATTGCCCGCGGATGGAGGGCGTGTGGGATTTGAATGGCATTATAAATATCCGGACGCGGATCTGTTTTTGGATGTCATTGATATTGACATTCCGGGGAAAGCGTCCGTTAAGAAGACAGGTTAAGCGATTGCGCGCCGCGTGTGGCGGCACGGCGGGGCCTCACTCCGGCTTTATGAAAATATCACCCCGGAAACTGTTTTCCGTGCAATCCTTGCACATGCCGATGGACTCGGGATCCTCGGCGAGTTTTCTTCTGAATGAACGGTACTTCTCGTTGTTCCATACGGCCGCAAATCCGCCCCTGCCGTGGATGTTGCCCATGACATGGCGGAATCCGGAATCAATGCAGCAAGGGACGACATCCCCGTTCGTGGTGATGACCGAGCTTCGCCAGGGCCTGTTGCAATACAGTGCGGCCGGTGGGCCGTGCCCGTCCGCTCCGGCACATTGGAATTCCTTCCGGGCTGGCAATAATTCACCGGCATTTTCCGGGTTGTGATATGTTACCAGCCTGCGGAATGTGATCCTGTCGACCCCGAGCTGCGCCCCGAGTTTCTTGAATGCCTGAATTTCGTTTTCATTCTCTTTTGTGAGGATCATTTTCAGCTCCACCACCGGTGTGCGCGAGCGCAGCTTTTTCTTTTGTTCCATGAAATCCATTGTGTTGTCCGTGACGGTGCTAAAGTTTTCTTTTCCGCGGATTGCCCCGTATGTTACTGCGCGGGCGCCGTCCATGGAAATCACTAAATAACACAAGCCGCTGCTGATGAGGGATTCTGACATTTCCGCGCCGAGATTTTTGCCGTTCGTATGCATCACCGTCATGATCTTCTTGCCTGTTGCCATTCGGGCCATTGCGCCAATATTTTCGTTCAATAATGGTTCGCCCCAGTCCCAGAGACTGAAGAAAATCGAGGTGGCGCATAATTCGTTGATGATAGCGGTGTAAGTCTCCATGTCCATGAAAGCAGGTTGCCGGGGAGCGGAACGCTGCAAGGCGCACATGGGGCATTTCATGTCACAGATTGCGGACGGTTCGACCATGAGCGCGAAAGGCAGCCCTTCCACGGTTTCCGCGCGCTTGCGCTCGGATTTGAGCACGCGGCACGCATTCATTATTTTTCTGTGTGAAAAAGAGGCTTTCATCGCCGAGGGCATTAATGAGAGAATGTCCGCCAGCCCGAATTCCGCGTTGAAGACCCTCATGCCGTCGTCCGCCCGCTTGTCAATAAGTTTCCGAGACCTCTGAAAAACCGCTATAGAATCCCGCCCCCTGCACCCAATGCGCTTTTCAGCCAATCTATTGTGAAAATCAGCGGGTTTTCACGCATGCCGAA
>JAGUYV010000060.1 GCA_020061125.1 bacterium
CACCTGGGGCGGGTTCTTCCACGCCGCGGCCAGCACCTACCCGCCGCTGCAGCAGGCCCTGGGCCTGCCCGCCGGACACCAGCCCATGGGCGCCATGCTTCTGGGCTGGCCCAAGTATTCCTACAAGCGCATCCCCGCGCGCGAACCCGCGCGCGTGGTTTGGAAATAATGTAACGCGCCTGTTCGGAACCACGGCCGGGGTCAATCTGCAATAGACCACCGGAGAAATTTTGAACAACACGAAACAGGCGACCAAATCGCTCAAAAAACAGTTAATCGCAAAGTCGTGAAAGTCGTTGAGTATTTTGCCGAAAAACTTATCGGTTATGGAGTTCATGTGTCCAAGATCGTTGTTTTCGGTTCGCACATCCACGGCGCGGCCGGGGAATGGAGCGATATCGATCTGATTGTCGTTTCCGAAAGTTTCAGAAACAGGAATTTGTTTGAAAGAGCCAATCTTATCGGCAAAGCATATTCCGATACCGTGGAGAAATATCTGATCCCCATGGACATCATTCTGAAAACCCCCGAAGAATATAATCCCGATTTCGGAGTGGTGGTTTTTGCGGCTTGACCGGTTGCGGTGAACTCCGTCAGCCCTGGGGCGGGCCGAACCGCTGGGTCAGCGCCTTGCGAACCATCTTGGCGTTTTCGTCGTTGTTTTTCTTGAGATAATCTATGATGGTGCGTTCCATGATCGGGCCGATCACGGGGATGTGAATCTCCAGGGTCCCGCCGAATACGCGCCTGGCCTTTTTCCCGCCGTCGTGGTCCGACCATGTGCTCACGGTCCGGCATGTGATCTGTTTCCTGAAAAAGTGGGGCAGGATGCGCACGGTGAAGGCCTGCGTTTGATCGTCCCACACGCTTTCCTCGATGAAATTGAGTTTTTCGGGACTGATGATTTTCTGTGCGATTTTCGGGATCTGGCCGTGCACATTCCATTCGAGGCGGCTGAACATTTTGGATCCCTCGCGCTTGCGTTCGAGCACCTTGCGCTGGGTCACATTGGGCAGGTCCTCCATGGGCACGATGTCTTCGCCCGCGGCCAGGATGGGCACGATGAGGGACGCCGGCCAGTCGAAAATATGTTCCATGCGAAAGTCCATTGCTCGCGTGTCTCCCGTGTGAAAGAATCGGCTTCGCCGGGCCGCGCGCGTTGGGACTGCGCGCGGCGGCGTTTCCAAGAATGTACACGCAATCCGCGCCCGTGTCAAAGCGCCGGGAAAGCGCCTTTCAGCAACTCGTTTCGCCGCACTCGATCACGAACCGGAACCGGGCGTCCGCGTCCGTCCATTGCGGGAAATTCGTGCCCCAGGCATTGTTCCACAGGTTGAAGTGCATGCCCCGCGTCAGGGGCGGCTGCCTGTTGTTGAAGTCGTAAAGCGACGGCGCGCCCGGCGCGGCCAGAGGCGCGTCCAGGGTTTGTATCGAAAACCCGCCGCCGCCCGGTTCGCGATACCGGACTCCGGATTGCACCGCATGAAGGCGGCGGTTGCCGTTGGCGATCACCCCGAGCGGGTCTATCCACTGGCCCATTTTGTGGAGTTGCCACTGCCCGGCGCGGCAGGTGCGCGGCCTGAAGTGAAGCCAGGCCGCTTCGGGAATGCGGCTGGCGGGCTTGCCGGTCCATTGCAGATCCAGAACCGCACGCGCGCCCTGCGCGGGAAACGACCAGAGAGCGAACACCGCGCGCGGCGCGCCGGGCAGAGCCGCGGTCCCGGCGGGCCGCTCCAGTTTCAGCAGAACGCGCAGCCCTTCTCCCGGGTCTTCCATGACATGCGCGCTCATGGGCGCATAATGAAATTCCCCGCTCCGGGCCTCGAGGCCGGGTTTGCCGAAATCCCGGGCGAACCATTCCGGCGGGTTCTTTTTCACGAATCCGTATTGCTTGAGATACCGGGCCACCTCATCGCTGCCGTAATTCTGGAATGACATCAATCCCAGCAGGTGTCCCGGGCCTGCCCATTTGCGGCCCGCGGCCTTGTCCTTGAAATGACAGAGCGCGCCCGTGCGCGGATCGAACGCAATGGCCAGGGTTTGGGTCTCAAAGCGCAGGTCGTTGAGGTTGTGCCGCGAGAATCCTCGCATGTCGAGCGCGCGCGGTTCGGATTCCGCCAGGCGCGCGCGGGCCTCGCGCTCAAAGGGAGCGCCGCCCAGGGCCGCCACGGCCTTCTCGATGTACTGCTCCTGTTCGAGCCAGGAGCGCTCCATGCGGCGGAACGGAGGCGTCTTGCGGGCGGATTCGAGTTGCTGCGGAGCAAACGCCTTTTCGTCCGCAAGATGCGTCTTCACATCCAGGCCCCAGGTGTGCTCGGCCACGAGCAGCAGGTTTTCCGAGAACGAATAAAACTTGCGGGCGTATCTGGCGGGGATTCCTGATTCAAGCCACTGGTTGCGCAGGCGGCACAGCTCGCGGAAGCGGCGCGTCTTGGCCGGCGCCGTGCCCGCGCCGTGGATCCAGGTGTCGCCCAGTTCCTGCTCCACAACAGGCAGCTCCGGTTTCTCGCGCGCCAGGGCGCGCGCGAACGCGTCGAATGTGGACGCTTTCAGCATTGCTCCCGGAACCCGCGCCGCGGTGTCCCGGAACACGGCCTCGATGCGCTCGGGCGAAGGCGGCCCCAGGTTGTCCTCTGTGAACGAAACGCACAGCGCGGTTTTCATGCCGGGCCGCGCGAACACGGTCCCGTAACCGCCTTTGTGGTACATGACCGTGACGGCCGAGTCGTCCGCGGGGTTGCGCCATGTGAACAGTTCCGGCACGGCCGGCGGCGTGGAGCCGGGATTGCTGCCCAGGTGCAGAAACGCAACCCCGGCCGCGGCAAGGCGCGGCACGATCCCGATGGTGTGACCCGGCACATCCGTCATCTTGGCCGCTATGGTTTTTTTGCCGAAGCTCCGGTCCAGATCTTTGGAAATCGAAAGCCCGAAATCGAACAGGGCCGGGTCCATGAGTTCCGAATGGACCGTGAAGGGCAGGGCGTGCCACGCCACGAATCCCCTGGCGATGGCGTCCTCGAATTCCTTGAGCCGTTTGCCCGAATACGAGTCCAGCGCGCGCCGCACCAGCCATGAGCCTGTGGTCCATACGAACCCCTGTCCGCGCCGCACCGCCATTTCCCGCCCGAGCGCCACGGCCCCGGGGATGAATTTCTCAAGATAAATCCGCTCCACCTTTTCCGCGTAATCCGTGAAGCCCACATCCAGGTGGGTTTTGAAAACCATGTGTACTGTCGAGGCCAATTCACAAGCTGTCCTTTCCCGGGTCCATCAACGCGCCGTGCGCGCACAGGTTGTCATTGTAGCAGATTCCCGCGCGGAGTACAGGGAAAAATGGCTGGCCGCCGTGTTTGCGGTTCAGCGCCCGCGCGCGCCGTGCGTGCGCCGCGCCGCTCCTTTACCCCGCGCGGGCCGGCCGTTACAATGAATCAACGCCGCATGAGGCGGCATTTCGCACGGAGATGAGACATGAGACATTACCGCTTTATGCTGTTGTTCGCGGCCCTGTGGCTGATTCCCGCAACCGCAACTCACGCGCAGCCGTCCCGGCGCGTGTTCCAGCCGCGCATGACGCAACCGGCAATCGTGGTGCTGAACGGCAACGCGCCGGTCATCAATGTGCAAGCGCTGAACGCCAAAGACGCGGCGTATTCATTCGAGATCACGGATCCGGCGAGCGGCGCAATCGTGGCGGCGCGCGAGGCTTTGACGGTTACTGATGTGCCGGGTGTTTCTTCCGTGCATTGTGAAAATCAAAATCTAATGGTGCAGCTTCCGGCTTCCCTTGCTCCGGGCCTGTATTCCCTGCGCGTGACTTCGGTGATTGACGGGGAATCCTCGACGGAAACTATTCCGCGCAGCGTGTGGGTTCTTGCGCAAGAGCCGGACACCGTGACCTTCGCGCATGTGAGCGACACGCACGCGGGCGACCCGCGCGCGGCCATGGCCCCGTCCGCCGAGACCCCGGATGAGCGCCGCGAAAAAGTGTACAGGGCCGCGTGCGCCTCGGGCGTGGACTTCGTGATCCTCACCGGTGACCTCGTGTCCGTGCCCGGAAATTACAAAAACGAATACAGGCAGGCGTACGAAGATATCGAGGCGCATGTCTCCTGCCCGGTGTTTGCGGTTCCGGGCAACCACGACCTGTACACCACCCACGCCGCAAAGGAATCCGCGGACGGCCGCACATTCTGGAAACGCTACTTCGGGGAAGAGCGCTACGCATTCTCCATCGGACGGTTCACATTCGTGATCACCAATACTTACGACTGGCCCGCACAGTACCGGAACTTCATGAACCAGCCGCTCATGAGGCAGGTTGGCTCATATTCCAGCGGGGCCATGAGCCTCGAACAATACGACTGGCTCGACCAGACCCTGGGCGCGCTGTCCGGCAAAACCACGCTCGTGTTCGGGCATCACCTGTTTCGCGACTACTCCACGAAGAATAGCGAAGTCCCCGGCCTGGCCGCGCCGGACCGCGTTCTGGATCTTCTGGCCGCGCGCGGGGTCACGCACTATTTCGCCGGACACAATCACCGCAACACAGAGGAGACCGCGCGCGGCGTGACCCTGTCCACGGTGGTGTCCGCTGCGTCCGACATCCCCGAGGACGCCTCATGGGGCTTTCGCAAATGCACGGCGCACCGCGACACCGTGTCCTGCGAATTCCAGAGCGTGGTTCAAAGAACCGATTGATTATGGACCGCAGCGGGGTTTTCAAACTGCGGATTGTCACCCGGAAATGAGGGTGAGTGAAGAGATAGCGGACTGTGCGTAATGGTTGGAGCGTTCGTCCTGGGCTGGCGAAGCAGGGGCACATCCCCCTCGATCCCCCTTTGCTAAGGGGGACCCAAGGCGAGCCGCCCGGAAGTCTGCACAAGGCCCGGGCGGTGCGATTCGCGGGATATTGCGGGACTCTGCGCCCTGTGAATGATCCTGGATGACCGATTCGGGTTTCCGATCATGAAAAGAACCCTTCAGCGCGCTTATGCGCATGTGCGCATGGCAGACACAATATGACATGTCTCTGTGTCTGACAATGCAATGGAATTTCCCTTGGGAAAGTGCCGCATTGCTTGTGCCGTCATCAATGCACAAGCCGGCCCGTGCGCATATCGTCGCTTGCATCGAAATTGCTTTTAGGCCCCTCACAGAAAAGGGGGGAAGGGGGGTGTAACCCGCCTCGCGCCGGTGCAAAATGAACTCATGAAGCTCAAATTCGAAAAGAGACATTGTGTTGGCCACGGCCCTGAAACGAGGCTGCGGCGTGATATAATATCCGCAAACGCGAAAACCGGGTGATGCGCATGGGCGTGAAGGAGTGGGCGTCGGAATTCCAGCGGTTTGTGGAAGGCGGGCTGGAGCGCGAGGTGTACGCGCGCCTGGACCGCGTGCAGGAACTCAAGCGCGACGCGGGTGAGGGCGGCTACGATCCCTTCGGCGCAAACCGCGAGGACCTGGCACAGGTAATGCCCTGGGTCTGCTTCCTGTATAAATGCTATTTCCGCACCGAAGTGTACGGGCTGGAGCGCGTGGCCGCCATGAAGCGCGCGCTCATCATTCCCAACCACATGACGCCCGCGCCCGTGGACGCGGTGAACATCGCCGCGGCGCTGTTCCTCGAACCCGAGCCGCCGCGCATGGTGCGCGCCGTGGTGCACTACATGCTCGCCGATTTGCCGTTTCTGAACATGCTGGTGTCCCGCGCGGGCCAGATCATCGGCTGCCCGGACAATGTGCAGCGCATCTTCCGCGAAGACAATCTCATACTCCTGTTTCCCGAGGGCGCGGGCGCGTTCAGGCTCTACAAAAACAGGTACAAGCTCAACGAGTTCCAGATCGGTTTCATGGAGATGGCCATCCGCTACGGATATCCGATCGTGCCCACGGCGGTCATCGGCAGCGAGGAATCCACCATGATCCTGCACGAACTCAAGGCGCTGAACGGCAAACTCGGATTCATTAATTTCCCCATCACGCCCACATTCCCATGGCTTGGTCTGCCGGGCCTGTTCCCCATGCCCGCCAAGTTCCGCATCTGGTTCGGTGAGCCGATGGATTTCTCGGAACACAGGGACAAGCTGGACCGGCCAGACGAGATTCGCGCGCTTGTGCAGCAGGTCAAGCAGCGGGTGCAGGACATGCTCGACGAGCATCGTGCCGAACTCCCCGCAGTCCCCTTCTTCTAATGCGGAACGGTTGATTTCTCGCCGCGGGCAAGGAGATTTCCAATCCAGGGGTAATCGCGGTATCGCATATAAAGCCGCCCCGGGGAAACCCCTTGCCTTCCCCAAAATCCTCCCCCCGGACATCCTGTCCCCTGGATTCCGGGCCTCGGCACGGAATGACGCGCCAGCCACGACAAATGCGCTGAAATGAATGTTGAATTCTGTTGGATGGGAATAAACTTCGCTCTTCGCAAAAACTACATGAGCTGACTGATGAATCCGGCCACGGCGTCAAATGTCTGTCCGGGGTTTTCGGTGATGAAGTGGTGTGTGGCGTCCGGGATTTGCACCAGACGGCAGTCCGGGAGAAGGCCGGCCATTTCCTGGGTGAGGTCGAAGGGCATGGTGGCGTCGCCGGGCGTGCCCACGGCCAGGGCGGGCGCGCTGATGTGCGGAAGCTGGTCCCGGATATCGAGATGCGCCATGCCCATGAGGAGCATGCCCACGGCCGCGGGCTGCGGCGCGAACCGCGGGTCTGCGATGTCCGTGAAGATGTCCGGATGCGCGCGCTTGCTCTTGTCTTTTATCAGCGACACGAAAGAGAATGCGTGGCGGCACATCCAGGCCGCGCGCAGCATGGACGCGCGTTCTTTATCGTTGTGAGCCACGCGCGCGGCCGTGCCCAGCAGCACAAGCCCGCGCACGCGCTCGGGGAACGCGCGTGCGAATTCCAGGGCCACGATGCCGCCCATGGAGTGGCCCATGAGAACCGGGCGCTCCAGCCCCAGTTCGTCCAGAACGCCCAGAAGGTCCAGAACCAGCGCCCCGAGGCTGTAGTCCAGGTCGCGTTTCTTGTCACTCAACCCGTGGCCGCGGTGATCGTAGCTTACGGTGCGGAACTGCTGTGAAAGAAGATCGTGCAGGCGCTCGAAGCGGCGGTGGTTCGCGGACCACCCGTGGATCAGCGCCACGCCCGGGCCGTCCTGGCCCTTGATTTCACAGAATTGGCGCACGCCCGTGCGCGGGTTCATGATTTCCATGGCAAGCATTAGCTTAATGACATTGCGCGCGGGCGGCAACGCCGGGCGCTATTGCGACATGGCCCACTCGTAGATTTCCTGAAAATTGTCCGGCGTGACTTCGAGGGATTGCAGGGTTTGCACGGCGGCGGGCGCGCCTTTTTTGGAGAGGAAGTCGAGCAGGTGCTGTTTGGCGCCGGGCTGATCGCCGAGCGCGTTGGCGATGTGCGCGAGCGTGGCGTGGGCCTGATAGAAACCGGGGTCCTGTTCGAGCGCCTGGCGCAGCCAGCGGGACGCCTCGCCCGGGCGGCCGAATTTGAGGGTGGCGTTTCCCAGGTTGTAGAGGATGGCGGGGTCATCGGGATCGAGGCGTCGCGCGGCGTGGAGCAGGCCCAGCGCGTGGCGGATGTCATCGCCCTGGCGTAGCGCGCACACGCCCGCGTAGAACGGGTGCCGGGCCGTGTCCGGCTCCAAGCGCATGAGCCTGCCGTATAGGGACATGGCATGCTCACACTGGTTGCTCCGCATCAGACACCAGGCTTCGCGCTCCATTGCGGGAACGCTGTTGGGAACGAACTCCCGCAGCGTGCGGTATGCTAGGATTGCGGCGCCGCAGTCGCCCATGGCCAGGTATGCGTTGCCCAGGTATTGCATGGCCGGGGTGTATTGGGGCTGCAGCTCCAGGGCGCGGTTGTAGAAGTGAACCGCCTGCTCGAAGTCCCGGTTTTTGAAATGCGCGTAGCCCAGGTGGGCGGCGAGTTCTTCATTGAGCGGCGCGAGGGCGTAAGCCTGGCGCGCGTCGCGCAGCCCGCGGGCGGCGTCTCCGCCTTCCAGAGCGTGCAGACTGGTATTGAACGGCACGCCCGCGGCTAGGGGCG
Organism: bacterium; assembly: GCA_020061125.1. Lineage (GTDB taxonomy): Bacteria > UBP15 > UBA6099 > UBA6099 > DSWB01 > DSWB01. The sequence continues at coordinate 8,068 of JAGUYV010000060.1, forward strand.
GCAGAATCACGCGGGCGGCGGCGGCGAGTATGAGCGCGCACGCTGCGAACA
>JAGUYV010000147.1 GCA_020061125.1 bacterium
ACCGCGTTTGGCGCGGGCGGATTCCCGGCCGCGTTCGCCATCGCCGCGGCCCTGATCGCGCGCGAGCGCACAGGGCGCGGGCAACTTATAGACATGGCCCTGTTCGACGGCACCGTGATGATGATGGGCCTGCAGGCCGCTTCCTACTTCTCCGGCGGCCCCATGCCCGCCGCGAAGAATACTGCGCTGAACGGCCTTTTCCCGTGCTACAACATTTACAAAACCGCGGACGGGCGATGGATGTCCATGGGCGGACTCGAACCCCGGTTCTGGAAGACTTTCTGCGAAAAAATCGGGCGGGCGGATCTGGCGGCCCGGGCGTTCGACACTTCCGCGATACCCGAGGTTGCCGATGCCGTGGCCGCGAAGGCCATGAGTGAATGGGTGGAGATCTTTGCGGACGCGCCCGCGTGTTTCGAGCCAGTGCAGACCTTCGAGGAAGTATTTCACGGTGACGAGCAGGTGCGCGCGCGGGGCATGGTGGTTGACATAGAGCAACCCGGCGGCGCGCCCCTCAAGATGCTCGGCAATCCGGTGAACCTTTCGGACACCCCGTGGCGCGCCGCGGCGCCGCCCCCGGACCTGGGCGCGCATTCGGTCGAGATCCTCGAGCAGGCGGGATTCGCCAAACAGGACATTTCAGAAATGCTGGAACAGGGAATCGTGCTACAGAAGTAAGTTCGCCGCATGGGCGGAATGAAACGGCTGCCGCTGATAGCGTTATGTGTAGTCCAGGCCGCCTTGTTCTGCGGGCAGTTTGAAAAAGCCGGGCCTCTGTTCACTGACAGCTTGAAGAACGCGCCGTGCGCGCTCCAGAGCTTCAAATGCTTCTTCCTGTGTCGCGCTTTTTGCGACTCCGTAATCGGCAATTTCTCGAAGGGCTAGCAACTTGTCGTAATCGGCCCCCAGTTCCTGGGGCCATACGCCCGACAGGACCAGTTCTTTATGTACGGCGCTGCGAAGGCCGGTGTGCTTTTTGAAATATTTCTGCTCCAGTGAAAACAGGGCTGAAACGGCATAAAAAGCAGCATAATAGGAGCGGTTGGCCGAAGTGTCGGGATGGTGCGAGGCCATCTTCCGGGCTGCGTCCAGCGTGGACACTGCGCGATCCCACATGGCTGATGTGTATTTGGGATCCATGCTCAAACGAGCACGCCTTCCTTCCTGGCCTCGATGACGAGGGGATATGCGCCGTGTTCGTAGTCGGCAACATCCACGGCCTTTACGCTGATTGGCATTTCAAGATACTGCAATTGAAGCGCATATAAATCACCGGTCAATCGCAAGGTTTCCCGGATAATGTCAACCGGGCCTTCGAGCAGGCACAGGAGATCAAGATCCGAATCTTCATCGGCCTCGCCGCGCGCCACGCTGCCATACAAGACCAGACCGCGGAACCGATCTCCGTAAAGATCCATCGCATGGTTTTTAATGTGTTGCAGAAGTTGCGCCTGCGTCATGTTCACACCATCTTCAACAAATGTAACATCTGATAGTATGTTAACATAACATGAAATTATCGTCACGGGATCGCCGCACGGGGCGGAATGGTCATGCGCCTTTGACCTTGCGGCGCATTTTGTTCAGGAACGCGCGCAGATGCCGGTCCATGGGCGGATTCAGAATGATAACGCTCAAGTGGCCCTGGGGGTAGCGGCGGATTTCGGGTTCGCCCCAGGCGCGCCACAGTTTTTCGATGAGCGGCACAGGCACCATGCCGTCATAAATGCCCTCGATGAGCAGGATATTCTCCGTTGCGACCAGCGGCTTGAGATTTACGAGCGCAAACCGGTCGAGCACGCCGCGGTATTTTGTCAACACTTCGCGGGCGCGCGGGTTTTCCGCCTCGAACTGGCGGCCGAGCCGGCTCTCGAAGAACACCTCACCCATGTCCGCGGGCGGCGCCACCATGATGGTGAAATCCACCTGCGGCTCCACGCACGCCATCAGCCCGCTCAACATGCCGCCGTAACTCACGCCGAACATGCCGATCTGCGGCGCGCCCCGCTGTTTGAGCCAGTTGATCACGGCCATGATGTCGAGCACGCTCTGCTGCATCACGCGCAGGGTGAGCACGCCGTCGTCGCTGAAGGTGAACTCGCCGTGGTAGGTGCCCGGCGGCCGGCGGCTCATGTGATAGGGCAGATCCACAAGCGCCGCATTGTAGCCCCGCCGCACCATGAGACGGCAGTACCGGTCGAACACCATGTAGTTTTCCATGCGGTACCCGTGGAGCACGATCACGGCCGGGGCGTCCGGCTCGCCGTGCCGCTCGTAGAACCGGAAATGCACCCGGTCGTTGAACTGGTGAGGGGACTCGATGAAACTCTGAAACCGGAGCTTGTGGATGTCGTAGGTTCCGCGCCGCACCGCATCGAGCATGGCGATTTCCGGCACGGTTCCGGGGTTGCGGAAAAACGCGCGCGGGTCGTCCAGGGCGCGATCTTCCAGATACTCTTCCAGAGCGCCGATGAAAAATGTTTCTCCGCCGCGCCGCTTTTTCTGCGTGCCCATGTACGAGTACGACATGTTGTCCAGGGCGCGTGCGAACAGTTCCTGCAGCATGCGCATATTATAAAGGATCCGAAGTAATGGCGTCTTTTGAGATGGGCTTGTTTTCTAATCCTGCCCATCCTGCCAGTCAATACCACCGCGCGCCTCTATCCGGCCGCCGTTCCGTTCACGCCTCGCGGAAACTGGACGCGCGGCGCGCATCCGGGTATTCTGAATAAAAGCGCCGCGCCGCATTCCGCGCCGGGGGAGATGTCCGATGTCCGTGAAAATGCCGAAACGAGTCCAGAAAAGCCTTTCGCGCCCACTGGCGCAACGGGTCATTGGCAAAATCCGCATCAGCGGCCCCATCATGGCGTCGCCCTCGCGGTACCCGGGCATGCGCGGCATCGTCACTCCTGACTCGGTGCTCCGCAAGATTCAGTTCGCGCAGCAGCGCGGGTTTCGCGCGGTGATTTTCGAGATCAACAGTCCGGGCGGGGCCGTGGTTGCCAGCAAAGAGATTGCGGACGCCATCAAGGAGTCGGGCTTGCGCACCGTGGCGTGGATCCGCGACATCGGGGCCAGCGGTGCGTACTGGGTGGCAAGTGTGTGCGAGCGCATCGTGGCCGATCCGTGCAGCGGCGTGGGCAGCATCGGCGTGATCGGGCAGCACATCGAAGTCAGCGAACTTATGAAAAAATACGGAGTGCGCTACGAAGGGTTCAAGTCCGGGGAATTCAAGGACATGGGCGTGCCGTTCCGCAAAACCACGGCCAAAGAAAAGAAAGTCATTCAGGACCACATTGACGAACTGCACAAGTTTTTTGTGAGCCAGGTTGCCGCGAACCGGGGCATCGAGCCGCGCACGCTTGGCAAATACGCCGACGGGCGCGTGTTCATGGGCGAGGAGGCGAAGCGCATCGGTCTCGTGGATTTCCTGGGCGGGCGCGCCGAGGCCATCCGCCAGGCGGAAATTTCCGGGAATTTTCGCCACGCGTTCGTATATGACATTGAGGACCTGCGCGAGGAGTTCATGTTTGCGGTGCAGGCGCTGTTCAGCCAGGCGCCGGGGGGCATCGGCCGCGGCGCGGCCAGGGAACTGCTCGAACGCGCGCAACGCAATCCCGGTTCATGGCTGCCCGGCAATCTCTTTTGAAGAAATATTTGCGCACATGACATTCCGCCGCACGATTTCCTGTTTCATTGCAACGGGTTGCGCATTGGCGCTGTTCCCGGCGCCGTGCCATGCGTATGTGGGGCCGGGCGCGGGCTTTGCCCTGGCCTCATCTTTCCTTGCGGTGTTCGCCGCCGTGCTCGCGGCGTTGTTTGTGCTGCTGACCCTGCCGCTGCGCTGGACGCTCGCGCTGCTGGGCCGCGGACGCAGAAACCGCAGACCCGGCGAACCCGCGCGAGTGGTCATTGTGGGCCTGGACGGACTGGACCCGCGCATCGCGCGCCAGTACATGGACGCCGGGGATCTTCCCCATTTCAAAGCACTCGCCGAACAGGGCCATTTCGGCCCCCTGGCCACAACCTGCCCATCCGTGTCCCCGGTGGCGTGGTCCACATTCCAGACCGGCGTGAACCCCGGCCGCCACAATGTGTTCGATTTCCTCACCTGGGACTGGCGGACCTGCCTGCCGAAACTGTCCTCGTCGCAGATCGCGGATCCGGGCCGCATTCTCAAGCTGGGTCCGCTGGCCATTCCCTGGAAAAAGGCACGGATCGAGTTATTGCGTAAAAGCAAGCCGTTCTGGGACTATGCCGCGCGAGCGGGCGTGCCGTGCGCGGCCTTGCGCGTACCCATCACCTATCCCCCGGAAAAAGGCCGCGCCATGACCATCAGCGGCATGTGCGCCCCGGACCTGCGCGGCACCCAGGGATCGTTCACCTATTTCACCACCGATTCCGCTGAAACCGGGGACGCCACAGGCGGGCTGCGCATTCTGTTGAAACTCGAAAACGGCAGGGCGCACGCGGCACTGCCCGGTCCGCAGAATCCCCTCGAACCAGACAGCGATCCGTTAAGCATCCGGTTTTCTCTCGAAAAGAAAAACGGGGCGGCCGTGCTGCGCCTGCCGGGACAGAATCCCGTGCGCCTCGAACCCGGCGCCTATTCCGAATGGCTGCCGCTTGCGTTCAAGGCCGCGCCGGGAATCAAGGCCGGGGGCATCGCGCGTTTCCTGCTCACGGAATGCGAACCGCATCTGAAATTGTATGTCACGCCCATCAACATTGACCCGCGGAAGCCGGCGCTGCCAATTGGCAACCCCGCGATTTTTTCCGTTTACCTGTCGAAACTGCTTGGCCGGTTCGCCACCCTGGGCCTGGCCGAGGATACCTGGGCGCGTAATGAAAAGCTGATCACGGACAAGCAGTTTCTGGAGCAGGTTTATCAGGCGCACGGAGAACGAGAAGCCATGCTCGATCTGGCGCTCGCGCGGTTCCGCACGGGGCTGGTGGTGTGCGTGTTCGACACCCCGGACCGCATCCAGCACATGTTCTGGAAACAGCACGCGAGCGGGAAGGGGGACATGGCGGACACCATCCGCGGCATGTACCGGCGCATGGATTCACTCGTGGGAAAAATCCGGGCGAAGCTCGGCCCGGACGATGTGCTGATGGTAATCAGCGATCACGGCGTGCGCGGATTTGACCGGTGCTTGAACATCAATGCATGGCTCAAAGAAACCGGCTATTTGCACCTCAAGCCGGACGCGGACCCTGATGCGAACTATTATGGAGCCGTGGACTGGACCCGCACCCGCGCGTTCGGCCTGGGTCTGACCGGTGTGTTTCTGAACACAAAGGGCAAGGGCGGGCAGGGGATCGTGGAGCCGGGGCAGGAGCAGGAATCGCTGAAAAGCGAACTGCGCGAAAAGCTCGCACGGGTCACGGACCCGGCCAATGGCCGCGCGGCCATAAAAATGGTGTTCGATACGCGGCAGATTTACAACGGCCCCTATGTGGAGAATGCGCCGGATCTGGTCGTGTGCTACGACGAGGGTTACCGCACCTCGTGGGACTCGGTCACAGGCGGATGCGGCGGCCCGGTGTTTCACGACAACGACAAGGCATGGAGCGGCGACCACTGCGCGCATCCGTCCCTGGTGCCGGGCGTGCTTTTCTGCAATAAAAAAGTGAATAAAACAAAGCCGCACATTGGAGACATCGCGCCCACGGCTCTGTCCCTGTTCGGCATAACGCCCCCGGACCACATGCAGGGCGGCGATCTGTTCTCAAAATCCTTCACTGAATAAAGACAAATCTGCGCAGCGCCTCCGCGTTTTGCAGGAACGGCGTCTGTGTGTCATAATGCAGGCATGACAGCGCCGGACGAATCGAATGAAAACAACGCCGACAGCGGCGGCATGAAAGCGCCCGCGCGCGGTTCATGGAACTGGGGAGTGCTGGGCGGATACATCGGCACCCTGATCGGTGCGCTCGGGTGGGTCATCGGGTTCGCCGTGGTGTGCCTCGCCACAGGCAACACGGACATCCTGGCGCGAATCATCGCGCCCGCCACGGCCGTGAGCCTGGGCCTCGCGTTCTTCGTGATTCTGTGCAGCGACATGGCAATCAAAAAATATGGCGCCGGACCGATGTTCTTCCTGGCCCTGTACGGCGGGCTGGCCTGGGCCATGGGCCTGCTTCTCCTTTTGTTCAACCACTGGATCGCCGTGATCATCAACGAATCTCCGCGCATGATGCGCACCATGCAGAACATGAATGCCGTGTACCAGACCGATGATTTATGGGCCGTCATTCTCCTTGTCGCGGGAACCGTGCTCCTCGGCATATTCACGGTCCTGGTTCTGAAAGATTCGGCAAGAAATTGAAAGCGCGGGAAAGCGTTTTGTCAGCATTGCGTTTTCTTGTGTTTCGCGAGTCCCTCAAGTAAACTGAAACAAGGGAAATCCGCGCACAACCGGGACCGGGGCCGCCCGGCCGGGGGATGCGCGCCGCTTACGGGAGACACGATGTTTACGGGGATCATTCAGGAAACAGGCCGCATTGCGGGCATGAAACGCAAGGGCGCGTCCATGCGCCTTGGCATCGCATGCCGGACCGTGCTCGAGGGCGCGGAACTGGGCGACAGCATAGCGGTCAACGGCGTGTGCCTCACTGCGGATGCGCTCACGAACGAGTCCGTGGAAATGGATGTGGGCGAGGAGACCTTCCGCCGCACCACGCTGGGCGCGCTCAAAATCGGGGACGCCGTGAACCTGGAGCCTGCGCTGCGCCTGGGCCAGCCCCTTGGCGGGCACATCGTGTCCGGCCATGTGGACGCCACGGCCGCGGTCAAGTCCGTGGTCAAGGAAACCACGCAGATCGTGATGAGCATCGAACTGCCCGAGGCGCTGCGGCCGCTGGTTGCGGAAAAGGGATCCATCGCCGTGGACGGCGTGAGCCTCACCGTGGGCAAGGTGGAACACGGCGTATTTTCCCTGTACCTCATTCCGCACACTGTGGCGCGCACCACGCTGCTGCACCGCGCGCCCGGAAGCCTGGTGAACCTCGAAGCCGATGTGCTGGCCCGATATGTGGCGAACGCACTGGCCGCGCAGGGCGGCGGCAAAGGCAATTTGTCCGATTTGCTCGTGGAATTCGGCTATTCCGGCAAAGGCCGGGGAGCATAACGGGCGCACAGATCCGCGAAGGGAAACGGACAGAAACAAACACAAGCCGCCTCCTGATTCCGTCGGAGACTTCTGGTTGTGTCCGGATGTGATCCGCATGATTGATTTCACAATACTCACGGGCCTGTCCGGTGCGGGCAAAACCCATGCGAACAAGTGCTTCGAGGACATGGGTTATTACTGCATAGACAACCTGCCGCCCGCGCTCATTTCCAATTTCATGGAACTGTGTTCGCATTCGGACCGCAAGATAGACAAAGTGTCTCTGGTGCTCGACATCCGTGGCGGCGAATTTTTCGATGACCTGTTCAAGGGGCTGGAAGCGCTGGACAAGGCCGGGCATCACTACCGCATTCTGTTTCTGGACGCATCGGACGAGGCGCTGGTGCGCCGGTTCAAGGAAACGCGCCGCGCGCACCCGCTGTCCGGCGAAAACGGGAGCATTCTTCACGGCATCGGCATGGAGCGGCAGCGGCTCCAGAAGATCAAGGACCGCGCGGACTTTGTCATTGACACCACGAACATGAACCCCTGGGCGCTCAAGCAGGAGATCGTGAACAATGTGCTGGGCGCGCCCGGCGGCTCGCGCCTGGGCATTTCCATTTTGACATTCGGCTACAAGTATGGAATACCACTGGACGCGGATCTGGTCGTGGATGTGCGGTTCCTCCCGAACCCTTATTACGACGATTCGCTCAAGGACCTGCGGGGCACGGACATCGAAGTGTACGAGTTCGTGATGAAGAACCAGGTCACGCAGAAATTCATCGGCAAGTTTCTGGATCTTGTGCTGTTCATGCTGCCGCACAGCCAGGTGGAGGGCAAAGCCAACCTCACCATCGCCGTGGGGTGCACGGGCGGGCATCACCGGTCCGTGGTCGTGGGCATCGAGCTGGGGCGGCTGCTCGCGCAGAAGGGCTACGATGTGTCCGTGACGCACCGGGACTTGAACACGGATTGAACGAAAGGGCGGGCGCGCGCCGCGCGCCGGATTGCGCATGAACCAGCTTCGCCAGTTGCGATGGTTTTATCCGGGCCTGCGGGTCAAGCGCTGGATCGCGCTCATCATCGTGGGCGTGCTCCTGTTCGGCGCGGGCTTCACATTCATCATCGGCAAGAATATCCCTCTCGATGTGTACAATGTGGTCAAGGCTACCCTCAAAAAGCCGGGCGCGTTCGGCATCACGCTCGCGTTCTTCGGCATCGTGTTCATTATCTACGGCATCCGCAGGCTCACCATCCGGTTCATCAAACTGTTTCTGCCGGATGGGGACAAGCATGTGGTGGACATGCTGTACGAGGAAATGTACCTGCGGCGCGGCATCCGCATCGTGGTCATCGGCGGCGGCACCGGGCTGCACACCCTGCTGCGCGGGCTGAAGCAGCACACCAGCAACATCACGGCCATCGTCACGGTCAGCGACGACGGCGGCAGTTCGGGCCGCTTGCGGGACGAACTCAACATCCTGCCTCCCGGCGACATCCGCCAGTGCATCGCCGCTCTGGCGCGCTCCGAGACCTCGGTGGCCGAGCTGTTCTCCACGCGCTTCCAGTGCGAAGGCCCGCTAAACGGTCATTCCGTGGGCAACCTGCTCCTGGCCGCCATGACAGAACTCAAAGGCGATTTCTACCAGGCCGTCAAGGAATTGAGCAAAGTGCTCGACATCCAGGGCCAGGTGATTCCGTCCACATTGAGCAATGTCACCCTGTGCGCGGAACTCGAGGACGGCATCATCGTGCGCGGGGAGACCAACATCACCAACAGCACGGGCCGGGTGCGGCGCGTGTTCCTTTCGCCGCCCAACTGCCAGGCCCTGCCCGAGGCCCTGCGCGCCATCCAGGAAGCCGATATTGTGGTCATCGGCCCCGGCAGTCTGTTCACCAGCATCATGCCCAACCTCGTGGTCAAGGACCTGGCCGCGGCCCTGCGCAACACCAAGGCCGTGCGCGTTTATGTCTGCAACATCATGAGCCAGCCCGGGGAGACGGATGATTTCTCGGCGTCGGATCATGTGGAAAAAATCATCGGACTGCTCGGCAAGAAGACCCTCGACTATGTAGTCGTAAACAAGCGGTTCCCGGTCAAGCAGCTCGAACGCTACCGGAAAAAGGATCAGTTCCCGGTGCGCTACAATGTCGAGGAACTGAAAAAACTGGGCGTGCGCCAGGTCATGATTGAAGACCTGATCATGGAAGACGAACTGGTGCGGCACGACCCCGAGAAACTCGGCGCGGTGATCATGAATATTGCGCGCCAGGCCGTGCCCATGGCCAATCTGCGCCGTTGGCCTGCGGAACTCGAAAAGCTGCGCGAGAACATTATGGGCGCGAAATAGGGCCGGAAGGGGTGGCTCCGCTTCCTGGTGATGTGGGCAACTCATTTATGTCCGGACCATAGGCCATGTCAGAAACGGTTGTCAGCCTGCGAGATGTCGAGACATTTTGCAGGATGGGCGGGATAGACAGGATAAGGAAGAAATTGAAGAAATAAAAGAAACAAGCTGTTTTCAAGATCTGTAAATTGTCAAAAAGCACCGTAGGGTTTGTAGGGCGGGGTCGCCGAACCCCGCCGCTCACAGGTGACACGAGGCAACCCGCCGCTGTCCGGCCAAGGAGCCTTGTCAGAATAACAGTCAGAATCACGGAATGTCGAGACATTTTGCAGGATGGGCGGGATAGACAGGATAATTGCAATTTCAAAAAAAAACTATGCAGGGCCAGGATCTGGTGTTGTGCATCCCAAATCACAAGCCGCTCGATAAGGATTATTAAGACGGCTCGTGCGCGACGCGGACATGACTATCGAGGAGTTCATCGGATTCCATGAGCAATGACCAGAGCGGGGAGCAGAACCGGGCGGTTGTGATCAGCAGCCACGCCACGCGCATTGAGGCGGAGGTCGCGCGCTCGGCGCTGGAATCGTGCGGCGTGCAGGCCGCGGTGGCGGCGAAAAGCAAAACCAAGAACCCGCTGCTGGGCCTTGCCGGTCCGCTCATGGATTCGTTCGAGATCAGGGTTGCGGCGGATGACGCGGACCGCGCGCGGGAGATATTGGAAAATGCCCCGGACGAAGCGGACAGCGCCGCGGATCATGAACCGGAGTAGGCGCTCATGTTCGGAAAAAAGCGCGGAAAAGAACCCGATCCCGGAGAACTCGTGTCCGTGGCGTCGTTCTCCGAGCATCAGCGCATGGACGCGGACCTTGTGAAAAGCAGGCTTGACGCGGCGGGCGTGCGCAGCGTGGTGCTCGAAGAGAATTCCATGAAAATGGCGTTGGGTGCGCCGGGCATTGGCAGGATCCGCGTGAAGGTGCGCTATGCGGATCTCCCCAGGGCCAGAGCCGCGCTCAACATTTTCTAATCCTCACCCGATGAACTCCCAACATAGCCCTTGCCGAGGCTGCTGAAAACTTAAAAACCGCATAAGAGGGGACAACACAGCAAAACACAGGGACTGGGAACGCGATGTTTTTTCGCGTGCCTGTACCTGCTTTTTGCGGCCGCCCGGCTCTTTCAACGGTCCATTTTTCGTGTTTTTTTCAGGATATACACTACGCGCGCGCATGGCGTTATTGTAAAATATAGATTCAGCGTCCGTGCGGAGCGCGCATGGAACCGCGCGGCGCGAATGCAAACCGGCGCTGTATGTCAACCGCTATCAAATGCCAAAAGGAGGAAGAACATGGCAGTCAATGTAGGCATCAACGGATTCGGACGCATCGGACGGAATGCGTTCCGCGCACAGATGAAGAACAAGGACATCAATGTGGTGGCCGTGAACGATCTCACGGACCCCGCGGCCCTTGCGCACATGCTGAAATATGACTCCACCTACGGTGTGCTGGACGCTTCGGTGTCGTCCACCAAAACCGCAATCAAGGTGGCGGGCAAGACCATCAAGGTTTTGAGCGAGCGCGACCCCGCGAACCTGCCCTGGGGCGACCTGGGCGTGGATGTGGTCATCGAGTCCACGGGCTTCTTCACAGCCCGCGCGGCCGCGGCCAAGCACATCGAGGGCGGCGCCAAAAAGGTCATCATTTCCGCTCCCGCCAAAGAACCTGATCACACCATCGTCATCGGCGTGAACGACAAGACCTACAATCCCAAAAAGCACCACATCATCTCCAACGCAAGCTGCACCACCAACTGCCTGGCGCCCGTGGCCAAGGTCATCCACGAAAAATTCGGCATCGTGTCGGGTCTCATGTGCACCGTGCACTCGTACACCGGCGACCAGCGCCTGCTCGACGCCCCGCACAAGGACTACCGCCGCATGCGCTCCGCGGCCGTGAACATCATCCCCACCACCACAGGCGCGGCCAAGGCCGTTGGCCTGGTGCTCCCCGCGGTCCAGGGCAAGCTCACCGGCTACGCCCTGCGCGTGCCCACGGTCACGGTCTCCGTGGTGGACCTTTCCGTGGTCACCAAAAAGAAAGTCACCGTGGAAGATGTCAACGGCGCGCTCGAAGCCGCGTCCAAGAAGGAACTCAAGGGCATCCTCGGCTTCGAAACGCAGCCCCTGGTTTCCACCGACTTCCAGGGCTGCCCTCTGTCTTCCATCGTGGACCCGGCCATGACCCTGGTTATCAACGATAACCATGTGAAGCTCGTCTCCTGGTACGACAACGAAATGGGCTACTCCAACCGCATCATGGAACTGGCCGCCATGGTCGGAAAGAAACTGTCGTAACGCAAATCCGCGGGCCGGGCGTTTACGCGCCCGGCCCGCTTTTCCTCTGATACCATCCGCAACCGGATTCCTCGGGAGGGGCGTGCAATGCTGCAGAAGAAAACTGTGGAAGATGTCAGCCTGCCTGGCAAGAAAGTCCTCATGCGCGTGGATTTCAATGTGCCTCTGGACGCCGCATTGGACATAACGGACGACAGCCGGATCCGCGCCGCGCTGCCCACCATTCAGTACATACTGGACCAGGGCGCCGCGCTGATCCTAATGAGCCATCTGGGCCGGCCCAAGGGCGAACCCGACCCCGCGTTTTCCCTCAAACCCGCCGCGGCCCGGCTCGCGGAACTCGTGACCGCTCCCGTAACCCTTGCGCCGGATTGCGTGGGCGAACAGGTTGCCGCAGCCGCGGCCGCTCTCCGGCCCGGCGCCATTCTCATGCTCGAAAACCTGCGATTCCACAGCGGTGAAAAGAAGAACGATCCCGAATTCGCAAAGCAGCTCGCCGCGCTCGCCGACATATATGTGAACGACGCGTTTGGGGCCGCGCACCGCGCGCATGCGTCCACGGACGGCGTCACCAGGCACATGTCGCCCTGCGTGGCCGGGTTCCTCATGAAAAAGGAAATCGAGTATCTCGAAAACGCAATCGCCAATCCGCAACGCCCGTTCGTCGCGGTCCTGGGCGGCGTCAAGGTGTCCGACAAGATCATGGTCATCGAGCGCCTGCTGGACCGTGTGGACACGCTTCTCATCGGAGGCGCCATGGCCTACACCTTCCTCAAATCCATGGGACACGAGATGGGGCAGTCCAAGCTCGAACCGGATTTCGTGGATGAAGCCGCGCGCCTCATGGCCCTGGCCAGGGACAAAGGCAAGCAGTTGATGCTGCCCGTGGATCTGATCACTGCGGACCGGTTCGCCGAAGATGCGGATGTGGGGTATGCGGACGCGCAGTCCATGCCCGCGGACCGCATGGGAATGGGCATCGGCCCGCGCACTATAGAGGCGTACTCAAAGGTCATCGCCGATGCCCGCACCCTGGTGTGGAACGGCCCCATGGGCGTGTTTGAGATGAAGGCGTTCGCCGAAGGCACGCGCGCCATCGCCGCGGCCATCGGAGACAACGCCCAGTGCACCTCGATTATATGCGGGGGCGACTCCGCGGCCGCGGTTAAGATCATGGGGCTGGACGGCAACTTCACGCATATCTCCACCGGCGGCGGGGCGTCGCTCGAAATGCTCGAAGGAAAAGTCCTCCCGGGCCTCGCGGCCCTGGACGATGCGTAATTGCGCTTCGCGCGGCCACGCCGTTTGATTGCTCTTTCGTCTTGCGGTACAATGAAGCCAGATCCGCCGGCGTCCGTCCGGCGCGCCAGGAAATCGAGCCATGCCCGGCAAAAACAAAAAAGGCTTCAAGCGGGACCACGAGTCCTTCACCCCCGTGCAGATCATCGAGCAGATCGTGATCCTTGCGGGAGTGCTGGCGTTTCTCGCCGGGTTCTGGTATGTGGTGTACCGCTTCGTGGCGGATCTCTTTTAACCGCAATGCCGTTTGCTTATGCCGTCATTCCGGCCAGAGGGCCGGAATCCAGGGGACAGGATGTCGAGGGTGGAATAGTTGGGGCGGGTTGGGTTTTTCCCTTATGTGAACGGTGTTGCTTTTAACCGGGGAGGCATTCATTGAGAATCCTGGCTTTGATGTTTCTGCTGCTGGCGTTCCTGTCATTTCTCACCGGCATCCTTGCGCGGTTTCTTCATCCCGCCTTCATCCCCCACGACCCCATCACCCTCATGAACGCGGCCGATCTGTTCCTGCTGTTCTCCATCGCCCTGGCGGTTCTGCATCTGGTGCGTATTCAAGACAAGCCGCGGGACCGGAACGACGACTGAACGCCGCATCGCAATTGGGGAACTCTTTCCGCATTCTTCGTTCCAGCGCGTTATAATAGGTCATTATGCGCGCAACGGATCCGCTTGATTCGCAGCCTCTTGGCCTCTCCTGGGACATCATAGACATTCACGCGCATTTCTTTCCTCCGGGGTGGTTCGAGGCGGTCTGGAATTTCTTCGAAAAACATAACTGGCCCATCAACTACAAGGGCGCGCCCGCGGAGCTTGCGCAGCAACTGCGCGGTTTCGGCGTGTCGCACTTCACGGTTCTGAACTACCTGCACAAGCCCGGCCTGCGCGACAGCCTGGCGGAATGGACGCGTGATTTCGCGGCCTCACAGCCCGGCGCAATCCCCTTCGGAACGCTCTATCCCGGTGAACCCGGAAACCTCGAAGCCGCGCGCCGCTGGTTCCTGGAATGGGACTTCCGCGGACTCAAGATCCAGCCTCTGGTCTCGAAAAAATATGTTCCCGACCCTGACATGTACCCGGTGTTCGAACTCATGGCCGAAACGGGACGATGGCTGCTCATCCACATCGGCACCGCCCCGTATCCCAACGAATTCACCAATCTCGGCGACCTGGAAAAGCTGCTCAACGACATTCCCGGCCTGCCCGTGATCCTCGCGCACATGGGCGGCTACGAATTCGAGCGCGCCCTGAACCTCATGGAGCGGTTTCCCAGCCTGCGCATGGACACCACCATGATCTTCGTGAACGCGGGCGTGTTCGACGCGCGTTATCCCCTGCCAATGGAGCGCCTGTCGCCGTTCCTGGACCGCATTCTGTTCGGCAGCGATTTCCCGAACATCCCCTACGACTACGCCGAATCCATAGACGGCCTGCGGCGCTACGGGTTCGCGGGCGCGGACCTCGAGCGCATCACCCGCGCAAACGCCGCCCGTATCCTCGGGCTGGATTAACGCGCAATCACGCGTTCTTCTGGAAAATCAGAATATTGTAATGAACCACATTGGGGACATAAGTGTGCGGATACCCGTAGGGGCGCAGCTTTTCAGCCGTGTTCTCCCAGATTTTTTCGCCTTTGAGCACAAACCCCGCCTGCTGGCCCGCGGCCGCGAAATGCGGGGTGATGTACACATAACTGCCTTCCTGATACAGGTTTCTTGTGAACACGGCCAGATACTTCTTGTTGCGCAGCACCTTGCGGCAGTTGACGAAAAGCTCCTCCAGCATAGAGAAGAACAGGTCGAACGCCTGCTCGCCCTTCACATCTTTTCCCAGCCATTCCATGGGCTTGAGGATGCCCGGCGGATCCATGAGGATGAAGTCCACGGACTCGGCAGGCAGATAGCGGGACAAATGAACGCAGTCGCCCTGCACCAGTTTGCGGCGCGGAATTTCGTGCGATTTGCAGATTTCGTAATAGATGTCAATCCACTTCTTGAACAGCTCGAAGCCCACGGCCTCGCGGTTCATGAGTGCAGCCGCCAGGAGCGCGGACCCCGTGCCCGCGAACGGGTCCAGAACCATGTCCCGCTCTTTGGTGAAAAACGCCAGAAGCTGGCCCAGCAGAAACGGGCTTTTGTACTCGGGATGCTTGCGCCGCAGTTCATGGCCCAGGGTTTTGGGAAAAGTTTCGGTGAGAACCGTGCGCGTGAATTTGAGCCATTCGCCGCTGCCCAGTTCGTTGAGCTTGTTGTTGGGATCGACTTCGCCTTCGGGCCGCGGCCTGGTCCACGGAAACAGTTTTCTGTAGTCCGGTTCCGGGGGCTTTTCTTCGAGCTTGAAGATGCGCAGCAGGTTGAGCAGGTCCCGGCACCGGGGCGCGTGGGAGCAGTCCGGGCACATGAAAATCGGGCTGCGGCAGTAGAACGAAATTTCCTCGAAATCGAAATCCTTGCCCATGGGCGTGAAGCGGCTCTCCCGGTCGCATGCTTTGAATCAAGTATAAATCCGCGGCCAGCCCGCGTCTGTGGATAATGTCGCGAAAATGCGTGAAATGTTTATTCGAACAGGGTGAAAAAGTCGCTGGCCCCGGCCATGTCGTCGGAAAGAAACTCCTCCGCCTCTCGGGGCAGGTTGTCCTGAATCTTGAACATCTTGCGCGCGGACTCATGGATATCCTCGATTTGGAGCAGGGCGTTGTCGCCGTAACCGCCGTACTCGCGGATCTTGCAGATCACATCCGCGGCGTGCACGGCGTGGGTGATTTGCGCAAATTCCAGCTCGCCCGCGGGCGTGTGGTGCCGCGCGATAGGCTCCTTGAGCGTGCCGGGCAGCAGCCATTTTTCGGCGATGAAACATCCCACATCCGCATGCGTGAACCCAAGGATTTCCATCTCGGCCATGTACAACGGGATCCGCCGCTCCAAGGACAGTTGCTGCGCTTTCTTGAGGTCTTCGGGCATGCCCTGTTCAAGCGGGATGAAGCCGATGTCGTGCAGCAGACCGGCCACGAAGAACAGTTCGGAATCACGCGAGCGCACGGACTTGGCCATGGCGCGCGCCACAAACGCCGTGCCCGCGGCGTGACGCCAGAAGGTGCGGTAGTCGAATCCGGTTTTGGACGGCGTTTTGGGCATGGCGGCCAGAATGGACACGGACAGCGCCAGGCTGCGCACATTGTTGAAACCCAGGATCACGATCGCCTGGGAAATGGTGTCAATTTTGCGGGGAAACCCGAAAAACGCGGAGTTCACGGCCTTGAGCAGGCGCGCGGACACCACCTGGTCCATCATGATGATTTCCTTGAGATCTTCCACGGAACTTTCCGGGTTTTCCGTGACCTCGAGGATTTTCGCCGCCACCACGGGCAGGGTGGGGATGTCCTTGATGCGCTGCCCGATCTGGTCTCGAATTGATTTGTCCAATGGAAACGGCTCCCTGTGCGCCGTGCAAAGCGTGTATATCATAAAAATAAATTGGAATAGTGTCAAACTCCGGCTGGCCATGCCGCGCGGATTTTGAGGTCAGGCGCCCCGGAACGCGGGGGCGGTTTTATATAATGGAATAGATTCCGGGGGAGGCGCAACGCATGCTCGAAGGCGAAATCATATCCATAGGCAATGAACTGCTGCAGGGGCGCATGGACGACACCAACGCCACGCACATATCGCGCATCATGAACGAGCGCGGCGTCAAGGTCCGGTACCGCACCACCGTGGGAGACAATCAGGATGATATCGTGGACGCGCTCCGGCGCGCGGCGCGGCGCGCGGACATCGTGAC